>NZ_CP071503.1:3301321-3601441 GCF_017354945.1 Shewanella avicenniae
AACCTCAGCCATGCGTGCCTGCCGCGCCGCAATCGACACCATACGGCCATCCATACTTAGCAACTTTAGATGACGATTGATGTAATCACCACCCACCATATCCAGCACCAACTGCACCCCTTGGTCTTGAGTAAAGGTTTTAGCCGCCTCGACAAAATCATCACTGCGATAATCAACCACCAGATCTGCCCCCAATTGCTGGCAGAAAGGGATTTTGCTGGTGCTACAGGTGGTGATCACCCGTGCACCAAAGGCTTTTGCCAGCATGATGGCGGTGGAGCCAATGCCACCGCCTCCACCCTGAATGAGCACAGTTTCGCCAGCCGTCAGGCCACCACGCATAAACATGTTATGCCACACAGTAAAAAAGGTTTCCGGCAGGGCCGCAGCCTCGGTCATTTGCCAGCCTTGCGGTACGGGTAAACAGTGGCTCGCCCACGTCAGCACGTATTCGCTGTAGCCACCACCGGGGACTAAGGCACACACGTTATCGCCCACTTGCCAGCGAGTTTCGCCTTCGGCAACCGCGGCGATTTCACCTGCCACCTCCAACCCAAGAATGGGTGACGCATCTGGCGGTGGCGGATAACTGCCTTGGCGCTGAAAGAGATCAGGGCCATTCACCCCCGCCGCAGCGACTTTAATCAATACTTGCCCTGCGCTCGGCACTGCGACTTCGCCGCTACCGAGCTTCATCACTTCGGGTGCACCGGGCTGTTCAAATATAATCTGTTGGCAACGCATTGACGCTCCTTGTGAAGAGTTGATTGGGGTTCATCTTACTCAAGTGTTGCCGCGTGACAACTGCCAAGACGCGCTTGTGGTGCCACAGCTGCAATGGGCTATTCGCGCGAGCCAAGAACCAAACCGATGAACGCAACAGGCAAACAAAAGGCGCCGCAGCGCCTTAACTGAGTCAATTGCCGCAAACGGCCTTAACTGGCTTTGCTTTTTAACGCCACTGGCTGGGCGTTGCTTAACAAGCGATGCGGATGAGAATAGATGGTTGCCCGCCCCTGGCGGCAGAAGCCCACCAGCGTGATATTGCTCTTTTCAGCGATATCAGCCGCGAGCGCGGTGACGGCGGAAATGGCAAACATAATCTCCACCCCTGCACTGGCCGCTTTTTGCACCATTTCAAAGCTGGCGCGACTGGTGAGCAACACGGCGGCGGGCTTTTCTGCGTTTCGTTGTGAAAATGCGCCGATTAATTTATCCAGCGCAATATGACGGCCAATATCTTCATAGGTATGAATCACTTCGCCGTTTTTATTAATTCCGATGGCCGCATGAGTTGCCCCAGTTAATTCAAAATTCTGCTGACGATCTTTTATTTCCGCTAAAATTTTCGGCAGTAATTCCAAATTAAACATCACGCTATCATCCACCCGTTTTATCGGTTTTACCGCCTCTTCGAGTTGCGATACACCGCAAAGCCCGCAGCCAGTTCGTCCAGCCATACTGCGGCGTTGCTCTTTGAGTACCATAAAACAACGCTGAGTAATTTCGATGTGGACGATAATGCCATTCTCCACATACTCTAAATCTACACCTTTGATTTCATTTATGTTTGATACGATCCTTTCCGAAATTGTAAAACCGATAGCAAAGGCTTCGATATCCTGAGGCGACGCCAACATCACCGTATGGGAAATACCGTTGTAAACAAGGGCAATACGGACTTCATTGGCAAGGTTATCGGTTAACTGTGAAATAGCACCTTGCTCAACGAGGGTGACGCTTTTGGCGATAATAATATCGTTAGATAATTCAAACATAAGCACCCTCTAAACTTCTCAAAATATCACCACAACTGAAATCAACATAAAATTGGCACTAATTCACAGATACATAATAAGCTAATTAATTACATTGCTTAATCTAGCGTGATTTTCTACTATCGCTGCGTCGTTCGATGGAAGAACGTCGTCTCCGGTGAGGCGTCCGGATTTCAAATCCGGGTGGGGCTGCCAGCAGTCCTGGGTAGGTTCGACTCCTATGTTCTTCCGCCACTCCTCTGTCATTGAAAACAGCTCGCCATCACGCAACTCGCGGCTATTAGCGCGATATTTGCGCCGTGTAAAACCAGTTCGATCGAGATACTCCAACAGCTGAATACTCACCTTACGGCCTAAGCCCACCATCTCTTTGAATTCAGCGGTTTCCAGCAACGGTTGCGTTGCAAAATGCTGACGCAATTTATCCGCCACCTGCAGTAAATACTGGCTTAGCACATAGCGGTCTTTTACCACAGCGGTGATAAATCCCTGCTGAACCAATTGCAGACACAATGGCCGAATGTCATCCGCGGCAACGACTAATTGCTCGGCCATTTCGGTGACCCACAGCGGGCCGGGATTGGCTATCATCAAGGGTTGCAACTGTTGCCAGAAAGCCTCCGCCGCGGCTGACAGCTGCTGCTTGTGCGTGGCCAATAACACCAATGACCCACGGCGCATCACTTTTTGCTGGGCGACGAGATCGCTGATGAGCGCATTGGCGATTGTGTCTGGCAAGTTGCAATGCGCCATGCGTAATAAACGCTGTACACCGCACCCCGGCTGATCAGGATGCTGTTGATGAAAACTGGCCAAGGTTTCAAGCAGCAGTTGTTGCTGCGCTTGAGCTAAAGCCGGCGCGATAAAAGCAGTGCCAATCGGGAGCAGCGCTAACGTCTGAGTGAGCTCTGCTACGCCTTTCGCGCTTAATTGCCAACGCCATGCCAGCTGTTGCTGCGACATAGGTCGCTGCTGCATCAATAGCGCTATCGCGGCCTGACTACTGCTGCAGTTGGCCAAAGCTGTGAGCAATTGCAATCGAGATTCGACTCGTTTTTTACGCGCTGGCGCTTCCAATGCAATTACCCGCGCACCGCCTAAGGTGTGTTTGGCACTGGCATGACGAATAACGATGGTATCGTTCTGCGCCAACAACAATGGCTGCTGCAACGTCAGCTCTGCCAGCCACTCGCCAGTGGCACTCTGCTCACTTAACAGCGAAACCCGCGCTAAGGTGTGTTCAGCACCATGATGGCAATGCACGCTCTGCCAATGCTTTAGCGGTTCAAAGCAAGATAACACCACCACCGGGCGTTCACATGGCACCGGCGGTTCAATACTGCTCAGCCAATCGCCGCGCTGCGGCATGCGGTGATTGTCGGTGCCCGAAAGGTTTAACGCCACCCGACAACCAGCATGCGACTCTTGTACTGCTTGCCCTTGGCTATGTAAGCCGCGCACCCGCAGTAAACCTTGCTGCGCCGAGCTATACAGCATATCGCCCAGCTGGATTTCACCGCTGATGACAGTACCGGTGACCACACAACCGGCACCTTTGACCGAAAACGCCCGATCCAATGCCATACGGAATGCCTTACGGCGATGATCGCTGCTATCGTCAGGCAACTGACTCAGATGTGTTTTTAACGCCGCGATGCCAGCGCCGCTAATCGCCGATACCGGAAACACCGCAGCGGGCTTGAGCCGATACTCCGCCAACAGCGCTTCACCTTGCTGCCGCACTTCAGCCACACGCGCCGCATCAACCATATCGATTTTGGTCAGCGCTAAGGTCAAACTCTGCAACGGCAACAAAGAGAGGATTTCAAGGTGCTCGCGAGTCTGCGGCATCACGCCGTCATCGCAGGCCAACACCAGCAGCGCATGGCGCGCATGACTCACGCCCACCAGCATGTTATTGATAAATTTTTCGTGGCCCGGCACATCAATAAATGCCAAACGCTCAGCACCGTCGCGATCCATAAAGGCGTAGCCAAGATCAATGGTCATGCCACGGCGTTTTTCTTCCGGCAGCCGGTCAGCATCGATGCCCGTTAACGCCTGAAGCAATGAAGTTTTGCCATGATCAACATGGCCAGCCGTCACCACAATCATAAACTCGCCCCTAACTCCGCAAGGGCTTGCAGTAGCAGCTCAAAATCATCAGCGCCACGCAAATCGAGTAACAACTGATCATTGGCAATCCGGCCAATCACCGGCTGAGTGTGTGCCTTAAAATGTTGTTCCAGTTGCTGCAACGTACCCGCTTTAGGGCTAAACGCTAGGGCGACAGAATCAAGATGAGTATCAGGTTGCGAGCCGCTGCCCACTTGGGTTTGGCATTTTATCGCCGTCAGCGAAAACTGCTCGGTATACGCGGGCGCCAACTGGGCAATGAAACGAGCAGCTTGCTGTTCAAGCTCGGCCTGAGTGCGGGCAAACTTCGCCATAATTGGCAGTGCTGCGTCTAAGGTTTCTGGATTCAGGTAATGCAGTAAAGTAGCTTCGAGTGCGGCGAGGATCAGCTTGTCGCAACGCAACGCCCGTTTCAGCGGATGCGATTGCAGCTTATTGATCAGCGCTTGTTTGCCAACAATTAAGCCCGACTGCGGCCCACCGAGCAGCTTGTCGCCAGAAAAACTGACCAAATCAACGCCATCCGCCAGCATCTGTTGCGGCATGGGCTCTTGCTTTAAACCAAAACGGCGCAGATCGGTCAGCGCACCGCTGCCGAGATCGGAAATCAATGGAATACCGCGCTCGCGGCACAGTTGACCTAAGGTGGCTTCATCAACAGCGGCGGTAAACCCTTGAATATGATAGTTACTGGTGTGCACCTTCATGATGGCGCCGGTATTGTCATTGATGGCGTTCTCATAGTCGCGCAGATGGGTTCGATTGGTGGCGCCCACTTCCACCAAGGTACAGCCCGCTTGGCGCATGATGTCGGGGATTCGAAATGCCCCGCCAATTTCCACCAACTCACCGCGAGACACAATCACCTCTTTACCCGCACAAACCGAGGCCAACATCAGCAATACTGCGGCAGCATTATTATTCACCACACAACAGGCTTCCGCGCCTGTGAGCCGATGGATCAACTTGCTCACCGCATTGTCGCGATGACCACGTTTACCGGCTTCCAACTCAAATTCCAACGGCGTGGGATAACGCATCACTTGGGTAACCGCGGCGATAGCGGCTTCAGACTGCTGCGAACGGCCAAGATTGGTATGTAGCAGAGTGCCGGTAAGATTGTGGACCGGGCGCAAACTGAGCTGATGTTGCTGCTGCAGCTGTAACGCCAGATGATTGAACATTGTGTCGTGCGAATTGAGCCAAACAGGTAAACGCCCCTCAGCCGCAATGTTGCTGCGAGCCTGTTGCAGCAATTGATTAATGGCATTTTTTAACTCAGTTTTACCATAGTGTTGCTTCAATGCTTGTGCGGCGTCGGCCAGCAGCAGGCTATCCATTGACGGCAAGGCACGATAGAGATTTTCGGGTGAGTCAAATACTTGGGTCATCTTCTGCACACTGTTTAACGAAAAATGGGAGCGCCTTAGCTCTCCCCCAACATGACGTCTATTGCATGGAGCCGTCAGCTTTATTGGCCAACAATAAAGGATTCACAGGGGTTGTGCTATCACTTGCACACTAAGTTGTGCGGCAAGCCCGAGCCACGCCACCCTGCGCGAGTTAACAACTCTTGGCCGAACGACTTATGTTTAATAGTATTACAATAGTAATATTTATATGCTAACTACTTCAGTGGCCCATAAAGAGGATTAAGATGCCGACCCTTAGCCCGCGATTTTCACTCGCCTTGGCGCTCGTTCCCGCGCTTTTATTGACCCCACTGGCGCATGCCAATGACAACCTGAATATTGATAACCCTATTGTCACCCAGCAGGCTGATCCGTTTATCTATCGCGATCCCGATACAGGTTGCTATGACTTTATCGCAACATCGCCTAAGTTTGATCAGCTAGAGATCCGCCAAGCTTGCCAACTGAACGATCTGAAAATCGCCGAGCCGAAAGTGGTGTGGCGCAAAAACGATAGCGGCCCAATGAGCGACACCATATGGGCGCCAGAGCTGCACCGCATTGATGGCGTATGGTACATCTATGTGGCCGCAGGCATTGCCAACAAGCCGGGCAATATTCGTATGTATGTACTGTCGAACCCCAGCAAAGACCCAACGCAGGGAAAATGGAAAGAGGAAGGCCGTATTCAAACGCCGTGGGACAGTTTCTCGCTCGATGCCACTACCTTTGAGCATAAAGGCAAACGCTATCTATTATGGGCACAGCAAGATAAAGCCCGCAGCTACAACTCAGCGTTGTGGATTGCCGAAATGGACACGCCCACCAGCATCACCGGCCCAGTGGTTAAGTTGACTGAACCTGAATTAGATTGGGAAATACAAGGTTATAAAGTGAATGAAGGACCTGCCGTGATAGAACGTCATGGCCGTGTGTTTGTGACCTATTCCGCCAGCGCCACCGATGAACGCTATGCCATGGGCTTGTTGTGGGCCGATGCTGACAGCGATCTCCTCAACAGCAGCAGTTGGCAAAAGAGCCCCAAACCTGTGTTTACCACCAACGCAGAGGTTGGTCGCTATGGCCCTGGCCACAACAGCTTTGTACTGGCTGAAGATGGCAAAACTGATTTGATGATTTACCACAGCCGCAACTATCAACAACTGCGCGGTAATCCATTGACCGACCCTAACCGCCACGCTCGAGCGCGCGCCCTTTATTGGGATGCCAATGGTTTTCCAGTGTTTCATCAAGAGCAAGGTGACTAAGCCGAAGCTGCTGGCGTTAAACTGATTCAAGAGCCCCCGTGTTGGGGCTTTTTGCTTTCTATCTCGCGGCAACTCATACAATCTAACATTCTGTATTTTATTAATAAAACTGCCTCAACATATTGCAGTCTGCGGCTGCATTCTTGCCAGTTTAGCGTGCAGTCAATTGCAAATCAGATGTTCAAACGGCCGTAATCAATTTATCATTCGGTTTCACTGAATTAGGTAAGCGCGGGCGGATTGCTGTCGATACAGCGTGGTTCATGCGCTAACAGTCCGTTCAACAGGCCGAGCGACGAGGAAGACCTCATTGGCACCGCAGACCACTGTATAAGCGAGCATTCCGGCTACTATGTGTTCACAAACCATGTTTCCACAATATTCAAAGTCAGTCGTCAAATACCATATCAACAAGCTGTTTGAGATGGGCTACAGTCGCAGCCAGATTGGCCAATACTGCAACATGAACATCGACCGCTTACTGACCGATGACGGCTACTTTCAGAGTAAAATCCCCGACTTATACAAGATCATCAAACTGCTGCATGAAAGCGACTACCACAAGCAGCATGAAATTCTCGATATGCTGGAGATGGCCAATAAACCATCTTTATTCAGTGCCTATTTACTCAATAGTAAAAACGCCGTCGATTTATTAAAAAAGTTATGCCAATTCACCGATGCCACTTATCAAGGCACTGAAGTTGAATTTATTGATACCGAAAACTATGTGGAACTCAAAATAACCCAACATCCACTCGAAGCCAGTTTTAGTACCACTCAAGGCTTTTTATTTTTTGTTTGCATCAAAATTGAAACTTTATTACAAAAAAACGATGTTATTGCCGAAGTGGGCAGTAATTCAGAAACCTTGCCTGATATTGGCCGGTTTAGCCAGTATGTGAAAACCCAATTACGTTTTAATCAGGCCTATTCCTATATTCGTCTCGATAAAGAAACCGCCTTGCAGTCAGTATTGACCTACAATCCAAGAATCACCGAATACCTTGAGAATGAGTTCCTTGCAGAATTTCCAAAACTAAATAGAAATCATGATATTAAAGAATTAATTATTGAGGATATGCTGCAAGCCATTCAAGCAGGGAACCTGCATCGTATCTTTAATATCGACTATGTTTGTAGCCGCTACGGCCTAAGCCGCACCACCTTATATCGCCGTTTACAAGATGCTGAGACCAGCTTCAGTGAAATAACCCAAGAACTACGTCAATCCGAATCTAAAAAATTACTTATTTCGTCATTTTTGTCATTAAATGAGATTAGCGAACGTTTGGGGTATGCTAATTTGTCGGCATTTAACCGCGCCTTTAAACGTTGGTATGGTGTTTCTCCGGCGACATATCGAAAATCCCATTAAATATATGCTGAAACAAAATGTACTGAATCCAGAATCTAAAAGATAAATCCCTGTAATACGCTTGCCATTAATATTGCGCCACTGAAAAACATAATAACTATGTTCAGGAGATCAGTGATGCACAAACATGTTCAGCAATTAATTGGGGAATTTATTGCTGTCGCCAAAAGTCCGTTACCTGCGGAGGTTTGGCAACAATGAAATCCTTTAAAAGAACCAAATTAAGCCAACTTATTCAGCTCGCGCCATTTATGGTGCTGCTTTCAGCCTGCGGTGGCGGTGACAACACCCCAGCAAGCAACAACTCATCCACAACACCTATCGTCAGCAATGTGATTGCGCCGGGTATGGCGGTTTCTGATGCAGAAGCTGACCGTCGTGCTAAGTCACTACTGAACCAACTGACACTTGACCAAAAAATCAGTTTGGTACACGGCCACGGCTCGCCAGTGGGTCAGCTCGGTTATATCGGCCTGAACTACCCTGCAGTACCGGGCGCGATGGACAAAGCCGTCGGCTTTATTCCCGGTGTGGCGGCCCTCGGTATTCCTGATAACAACATGGTAGACGGTTCTAGCGGTGTGACCGCGGAAGGTCTACAAGCCACCTCTTTGCCTGCAACCGTGGGTATGGCGGCAACTTGGTCGCCAGATTTGCTGTATCAATACGGTAAACGCATTGGTGCAGAAGCGCGGGTGCTCGGCTTTACCACCGTACTGGGTGGTGGCATTAACTTGATCCGCGATCCAAGAACTGGCCGTGGTTTTGAGTACATGGGTGAAGATCCAATTCTTGCCGGTGAACTGGCCGCAGAGCGGACCATCGGCGTGCAAGAAAACAAAATGCAATCAACCATTAAGCATTTTGCCTTCAACAACATGGAAACCAACCGCATGGTGCAAAACTCGATTATCGATGAGCAAACCATGCGTGAAACAGAGTTATTAGGCTTTGAAATTGCCATTACCAAAGGTCATCCGTCTTACATCATGTGCGCCTTCAACCAAGTGAACGGCGAATACTCCTGTGAGAACGATTACCTGCTGAACCAAGTGCTGAAAACCGAATGGGGTTTCAAAGGCATGGTGATGTCAGATTGGGGCGCCCAATCGAGCACAGTCAAAGCCGCGTTGAATGGTTTAGATGAAGAGCAACCCGGCCAAGAAGCCCAAGATACTGATATTCCGCAGTTCATGGCCTTGTACATGGGAGGCCCTTGGTTTATCGATAATTTGGCAACAGCGGTAAAAGCCGATGAAGTGCCAATGAGCCGTTTGGATGACATGGTCTACCGCAAACTGCGCAGCTTGATTGCCGTAGGTTTGATGGATGCACCACCACAAACACCAAGCGCGATCAATGAATCTGCCGGTAACGCCGATGCCAAACGTTTTGCTGATGCCAGTATGGTGCTGATGAAAAACGATGCCCCTGCCCACGTAGCAGAAAGCACACCTGTGCTGCCACTGGATAAAAACAGTGTGCAATCAATCGTTGTGGTCGGCGGCTATGCTGACAGCGGTGTGTTGTCAGGCGGTGGTTCAGGTGGTGCAGCACCGCTGATCGAAAACCAGATCGATAAGTGTGGTCAGTTGCCAATTTCACCGTACCCAACCTGTCCAAACTATATTGGCGATACGCCACTGGATTCGCTGAAGCACGAATATCCAAACGCAGTTATCAGCTATTTTGATGGCAATGACGCCACTGCAGCCGCAGCCGCGGCTGCAGATGCTGACGCCACCATCATTTTTGCCGCTGCTTGGTTCAACGAAGGGGTAGATAACCCGGATATGAAACTGGCGTCACCAGAAAATAATGATTCTGGCGTGTATACCTATGACCAAGACCAACTGATCAGCACTGTTGCTGCCCGAGCTAAACGTTCCATCGTGGTGCTGGAAACCGGCCAAGCTGTGCTGATGCCATGGGTAGATGAAGTCGATGCAATTCTCAACGCTTGGTATCCAGGCGTAAAAGGCGCGGAAACCATCGCCGATATTATCTCGGGTGATGTAAACCCTTCTGGAAAGTTGCCTATTACTTTCCCGAAATCAGAGCAAGACATCGTGATGCCGTCATTGCCAACCAACCTTGGCGCCTTCTTGGGCGCAGGTGCAATGATTAAGAGTCTTGAAAACACCGTCCGCAATATCGTGACCGGTATCTTAGGCCCTGGCGTGTATGACGCCCTGCGCCAAGTACCTTACACCGAGCAACTCGCGTGGAACGGTTACAAGTGGATGGACAAAAACAACATCGAACCTTTGTTCGCCTTCGGTCATGGTTTGTCTTACTCCACCTTCGTTTATAGCCAAGGTGAAGCAAAAGCACTGCCCAATGGTGATGTTCAAGTGACCTTGCAAATCGACAACAACAGCAACCGCGCCGGTACTGAAATCGCGCAGGTGTATGTGTCTTTACCAGCAGATGTACCGGGCAACGAACAGCCACCAAAACGCCTTGCTGGCTGGTCACGAGTTGATTTTGAAGCACAAGAGTTGAAAACGGTCACCGTTGATATCCCACGCAAATACTTCAGTACATGGGATAGCGTCAATGACAAGTGGATTGTGACGCCGGGCGCGTACACCTTCACCGTTTCTGACAGTGCAGCGGTTGATAAATCAAGCAACACCTTGGTCACCGAATTAAACATCCAATAAGAACGACGAATTAAAAATAGGAATTGAACATGAAAACTTTTTATACACTGATTGCAGCTGCTGTTACCTGTTCTCTGGCTCAAACTGCTGCTGCAGTTGAATTCAGCTACGAAGGCATTACCTTTTCGCCATACGCTCGCGTTGTGGGTGGCATTAGCTACGTCAACAATGGTTATGAAGCTGGCGAATCAGGCAGCAAGTTTGAAGTGGCATCCAACCAATGGGGTACTTCATATATTGGTTCTGCAGTCACCGTCGACATCGATGAAGATTTCAAAGCCATCGCTAACATTGAAACCGGCTTTGGCACGCTGAACGGTGAAACTAACAATGAAGATTCGCTGTTTAACCGCCAAGCCAACGTCGGTGTATGGCACAAAGACTTCGGTCAATTGAGCTTTGGTACCCACTTGGCACTAAGCCAAGACATCATCGACATGGACCCAATGAGCTTCCAATCAATGGGAATCAACACCTTAGTGAACGGTGTAAACGATGTGTTTGCTGAAAACTCAGTTATTTACCGCAGTCCAACACTGTACGGTTTTGAATTGGGTCTGATGAAGAAGTTTGGCGGTGAAGTTTCTGACTCAGATCGTCACAGCGGTTCTGCGGCCTCTTTGAGCTATGAATACGAAGACTTCAAAATTCGCGCAATCTACCAAGAAATGACCGACGAATTTGGCCGTTACACTGGCGGCGAATACTATGGTCTGGGCACCCAAGGTCAATGGCTGTACGCCAAATCAAGCACAGTGGCTGCGTCTTACCAATTGAACAATGCCAAGCTGATGGCAGGCTATCAACAAGTGAAAGCCCCTGATGCTGGTCACCTTTTGAGCTATGTGTTCGATGACAAAGCAGAAATGATGTGGGCCGGTGTGAACTACGCTTTCAGCAAAAAATTGGTGGGTAACGCAGGTTACTATCACTTGAATCAATCCTTCAGTGACAAGACCTCAAACCTGTACACTGTTGGCGTTAACTACTTAGTAAACAATCACATCACCTTCTACGCAACTGTGGGTTATGTGGACAACAATGAAGTAGATGCCACCCTGGTAAGCGATGTTGGTGCCAACAACCACGCGCTGTCGTACACAGAAGTTGCCTGCAACAGCAGTGGTAATTGTAACGGTGTAAGCCAAAGCGGTATTTACACCGGTGTGGTTCTTAAGCTCTAATACTCCCTGAAAGGAGGCTAATTTAGCCTCCTTTTATTTATGCTGTTTTTTTGTTTTATCGTACATGCCAGTAGCAGCGCCCATTGCGGACGGGCATATTCCTTGGGGAACACCTTTGCTGGCAGTAATAACTAACTAAACAAGAAATATAAATGAGGAATCTATGAGTACGACTCCTACGCCGGCAGCCTCTTCTGGCACCAATGACGGCAAAAACTACCAATTTGCGTTAACTAGCCTGACGTTTCTGTTCTTCATCTGGGGTTTTATCACCTGTCTGAACGACATTTTGTTGCCACATCTTAAGCAGATTTTTGAACTGAGTTATGTGCAAGCATCATTAGTCCAATTCTGTTTCTTTGGTGCGTACTTTATTGTCTCTATTCCTGCGGGCAATCTGGTACAACGCTTAGGTTATCAACGCGGTATCGTCGTGGGCTTAACCATTGCGGCGTTCGGCTGTGCGATGTTTTATCCAGCAGCGGCACTGCGCACTTACCCACTGTTTCTTGCAGCCTTGTTCGTGTTGGCCTCTGGCATCACCTTGCTGCAAGTTGCCGCGAACCCATTTGTAACCGCTTTGGGTAAACCAGAAACGGCATCAAGCCGTTTGACCATGACCCAAGCGTTTAACGCGTTTGGTACCACTGTTGCACCGCAATTTGGCGCACTGTTGATCTTGGGTGCTGTAACTGCTGCAGTGGGGACTGAAGAGTACAAAATCCAAGAAGCACAATCCGTACAAATGCCATACCTATTGCTGGCAACGGTACTGATCATCATGGCGGCCGTGTTTGCCTGGTTGCGCTTGCCAAACGTGCAAGATGACACTGAAGCCGAAGCTGAAGCTGGCGCAAAAGAAGATTCAATATTGAGCCATCGCCATCTGGTGTTGGGTGCGCTGGGCATTTTCTTGTATGTTGGCGGCGAAGTATCAATCGGTAGTTACTTGGTGAGCTTTATGGGTCAGCCAGATATTGCTGGTTTGGCTGAACACGATGCGGGTCGCTACCTGAGCTACTACTGGGGTGGTGCAATGGTCGGCCGATTTATCGGCGCTCTGGCAATGCAAAAAATTGCGGCGGGTAAAGCACTGGCATTTAACGCCATCTTCACCGTACTGCTGATTATATTGGCGATTGTTAGCCATGGTAGCTTGGCGATGTGGGCACTGTTGGCCGTTGGTCTGTTCAACTCAATCATGTTCCCAACCATCTTCAGCTTGGCGTTGGCACACTTAGGCCGTTTGACCAGTAAAGGCAGTGGTGTACTGTGTGCGGCGATTGTGGGCGGTGCATTGGTGCCAGTACTGCAAGGTTTTATTGCAGATATGGTGAGCTTGCAGCTGAGCTTCGTAGTGCCATTAGTATGTTATCTCTACATTGGCTACTACGGCGTTAAAGGCCACAAAGTAAAACACTAATCACGCACGCGTGAGCTGAAATGGGGCGCCCCTCGCGTAAAGCAGTGGCGCCCCATTTTTATTGGCGCACTTGGTTTGAGAAATAAATCACCGCATTAATGCACTGCTGATAAACGTGCGACATTGACCAGCGTGAGCGAATACAAGATACACGCAACGCCAAGCAACAGAAAATACAGCGAATAACCATCATCGGCCATCCACTGACTACCGAGCAAAATCAGGCTAGGGGCAACGAAATGGATCAATACTGAACCCGCCTGCTGCGCCACATTGCCCCACGCGATATCGCGGCCAAAATGCTGCTTAGATGGCAAACTGCGATTGAGCAACGCCAACCCTTGGGCATGACAAATCCCCAATGCCAGTTGAGCGAGCAAGGAGCTCGCAATACTGAACCCTAAGCTGCTTGCGCTGGCCTGCCCGAGCTGACTGAGCGCAAAGGCCAATGCCCCCCAAATCAACCAACGGATCGCGTTGCCACTGCGACGGCTGAAGTAAACACTGGCAGCGCCCGATGCCAAGGTGATAAACACCCCCAACGCTAACAGGCCATTGAGCTGCAATACCTGCTGCTGATCTAAGTTAAATCGCGCCAGATAATAGAGGCTCATCAAAGATTGCCCTGAGGTACATAGCGCCAGCAAAAAGCGCCCGAGCAACACCCAGTAATATTGGCGATAGGCGTGCTGCACCACGATTGGGTGTGGTTCCGCATTTGATTGAGTATCTGGCTCAACGCCCGATGCAGCATCGGGTTCAAGGGCACGCACCGCATCAGGCGTTGGCGAATGCTCAGCACCCACATCGCGTAGTCCGAACAGGGCAAACGCGACACACGCCCACTGCACTCCGGCCAACATCAGCAAACGCTGCGTTAACGGCAGCTCTTTTAAGCCCGCAAGCATCAACAGGCTCACCAGCATAATCACCAGCGGGATGGCTGCGCCCAGCAGCCCTGAGACTTTATGCAGCGCCAAACGTTGTAGGCGCACCGGTAATACAGCGCCAAAGCCGGTGCCCGCCAGCGCATAGCCAAGGCTTAACAACAACCACGCGCCATAAAGCATCACTTGGGTATTGGCGAGCGCAAAGGCGAACAGCCCAAGGCCGCCCACCGCGCTGCCCAATAAAATCGCTGGTCGCGGTAACTGCTGATTGGCACGCAGGTAATCAACCAATTTACCAAGAAAAGGATACGCCACCAGCAATGACAAGCTGACCAACGCCGAGCCATAGGAAAACGCCGCTAACGCATGGTCAGCCCCGAGTTGGTTCATCAGATGAAACTGACCCAAGCCGAAATGCAAAATCACCGGCACACTCAGCGTGGCGCCTTGGCCCAGCAATAGGCTGATCAGCAACAGAGCGATGTGTCTATTACGCATAAGCTGAACTCGGTGATATTAACAAATGAACGGAAAGGGTAAGCGCTGCGCATTCTAGCCTAACAACTCAACAACCAACATGCTAATCGCTAAAAATGATTAAAAACCGCGACGTTTCCAGAAGGCGGCAATCTGCCCCTCTTCATCATTGTGGTGCACTTTAAAGCTTTGTTCCGCCACCACCTTGCCGCGAATTTCCAAGGTCATGCGCCAACGCCCAACTTTATTATTCACCGGCGCCCAAATGGTATCGCCAAGGAAAAACTTCCAATCGTTGGATTCCACATAGACTTCACCATCAAACGGCGCCATCACTTCGCCATCGTCATTGGGAATATCGGGGTGATAGATGCAGTAACGCAGCAATTGATTTTTTGCCTTACGGATGCGGGCTACAAAGCCAAACTCAATGTCGACTTCCGCAGGAATATGCACCGTTGCTTGCAGAAATTTCGGCAACTCTTCGCTCTGTTCATCCCATTTACTGAAAATACCGGATTGTAAAATGGTGACTTCAGGTTTGAGTTTCGACACGCGCGGGCTCCCCTTTTGATAACACACAGGCAAAAATTTTGGCCGCGGATTGTAACACGCGCCGCATCATTCACCGAATGGCCTCGTGGCTAACGCTTTATTCAGTCAAGCCGCTGATTTCAGTAATACTCAGTCACAATTATTGAATAGTCATCGATAAAGTCGATTGATAGCCTAAGGGTTCCAAAATCGACAAATTGTTTAACAAAAATGTATATAAAAAAAACACTCATCGCCTCCTCAATTATTGCGCTGCTGACCCTGCCAGCGCTTAGCGTGCAAGCGGCACCTAGCGCAACGGATGCCAGCCCACAACAGATGTGGCCCGGCGCCCAATATGCAGCCAACATTCCAACGGTAGAACAAGTGCTTGGCTACAGCACGGGTGAACGTATCACCAGCCACAGTGACATGCTGCGTTACTTTGAAGCACTTGCTAAAGCCGCGCCCGACCGCATCAAGCTATTTCATTACGGTAAAAGCTGGGAAGGTCGCGATCTGATCTATGTGGCGATCGCCAAAGCTGACACCTTGGCGCAGTTGGATCAATTCAGCGACGAGATGCAAGCGCTGGCTGATCCACGAAAAACCAGCAAAGCTGAAGCACAAAAGCTGATTGCCAAACTGCCATCATCGGTATGGCTTGAGCACAGCGTACACGGCAACGAAATCAGCAGCACCGATGCGGCCATGATGACCGCTTATCACCTGCTGGCGAGCCAGAATGACCCGGTGGTCGATAAAATTAACGCCAACACCGTAGTGTTTATCGACCCGCTGCAAAACCCAGATGGCCGCATGCGCTTTATCAACTTCTACTATCAAACCGTAGGCATGCAACATAGCGACGACCGCCTGAGCGTAGAACATAACGAGCCTTGGCCGCGTGGTCGCAGTAACCACTATCTGTTTGATATGAACCGTGACTGGTTGGCGATCACCCAGCCAGAAACTGCCGGTCGCATCAAAACCCTGCTGAAATACAAACCGACTATCGTGGTTGATCTACACGAAATGGATGGCGACTCAAGCTACTTCTTTGTACCTGCTGCAGATCCATTTAACCCGCACATGAGCAAAACGCAGATCGCCAACAACACCCTGGTTGGCAAAAACAACGCCAAATACTTTGATCAGTTTGGTTTTGATTACTTCACCCGCGAAGTGTTTGATGGTTTCTACCCAGGTTACGGCGACAGCTGGCCCACCTTCTATGGCGCATCAGCGGCCACTTATGAAGTCGGCTCAGCTCGCGGTGAGAAATTCCGCAAAGCCAACGGCGATCTGCTGACCTTTGCCGACACAGTGCAAAAACACTTTGTGGCCGCCATTGCAACAGCGGAAACCGCAGCCGATAACCGCCAGAAACTGCTGACTGATTTCTATCAATATCAAGTGGATGCCATCAAAGCCGGTGAAAATGATAAAGAACGTAGCTTTATCCTCCCTGGCAGTGACGACCTAGCGGGTAGCCACAAATTGGCCACCTTGATGGCGCAACATGGCGTTGAAGTCAGCCAAGCTGACAAACCATTTAGCGCCTGTGGCAAAGACTATCCCGCTGGCGCCTATGTGATTGACAGCGCCCAACCGCGTGGCCGTTTCGTCAAAACCATCTTTACCCAGCAAGTGGATATGGATAAACCGTTTTTGACAGAGCAAGAACGCCGCCGCGCCCGCAAACTGCATGACGAAATCTACGACGTGACCGCATGGTCATTGCCGTTGATGTACAACGTCGACAGCTACAGCTGTGATGATGCAGTGAAGGTCGCCAGCCATCCGGTCACCGCCGATGCGCCATTGCCGGGCAAGGTGATCAATCCAGACGCAAAAGTCGCTTACTTAGTGCCTTGGGGTGATATGGCCGCCGGCCGCTTCCTCACCGCCGCTCTGCGTGATGGCATCCGCGTTAAAAGCGCTGACAAAGCCTTTACCACCGGCGACAACCACAACTACCCAGCGGGTTCGCTGATTGTGGAAGTCAAAGCCAATGACAGCGACATTGCCGCCAAAGTGCAGCAGATTGCCGCCCAAACTGGTGCGCAAGTGACTGGTGTGGATTCAAGCTGGGTGGTTAAAGGCCCAAGCTTTGGCAGTGAAAACACCGTCATGATGAGCGCGCCCAATGTGGCTATGGCGTGGGACTTCCCCACCAGTTCATTAAACGCTGGTAACACTCGTTATGTGATTGAACAAGAGTTCAACTGGCCAGTAACCGCGATTCGCTCAGCACAGCTTGCCAGTGCAGATTTAAGTCACTACCAAGTGCTGATCCTGCCATCGGGCGATTACAGCCAAGCGCTGAGTGAACAAGGCGCAGCTAACCTGAAACAATGGGTGAAGCAAGGCGGCGTGTTGATCACCTTGGATGACGCCACGCGTTTTGCCAGCACCCCTGCAGCAGGTCTGATTGATGTGCAACAAGAGTTAGCCTACAAAGTAGAAGCGAAAGACGGTAAGCCCGCACCAGAACCTAAAAAAGATGAAAAAGCCGCCGACAATCGTGCCGATGGCAGCCTGATCAAATCTCGTGATGAGCTGATCAGCCGCATCGAAAACGATAAAGAGCTGCCTGATCATGTCTCAGGCGTGTTAGCCAATGTGGAAGTTGACCAAGAGCATTGGTTAACCGCTGGGGTTAAGCCTGAAGTGGTGTCACTGGTACAAGGCAACGACATCTTTACCCCAATTAAACTGGCCTCGGGTAAAAACGTGGCATGGTTTGCCGATGAAAAACATCTGCTGGCCAGCGGTTATTTGTGGCAGCAAAACCAACAGCAGTTGGCGTACAAACCGTTCTTGATTTACCAACCAACCGGCAAAGGTATGGTGATTGGTTACACCCAAGACCCCACCGCCCGTGGTTATATGGATGGTTTGAATGTGATGTTGATGAATACTATCTTCCGAGCAGCAGCTCACGCGACGCCATTGCGGTAAGGTAAGTAGTGCGATTGCGCATCGCACTTTGAGTAAAGCAAAAGCCCTCGGTTGAGGGCTTTTTTGTTGCGCTTTCAGCGCAGATGATGGCGACCGTCTTGGCGGTTAGCTTCCGCTGGCAAGATTTATCACTTCGTGATTGCAAGCTAACGCTTGCGAAAGTCGTGGAACTACTCGTTCCACACCAGAGGATAAGGGGGCTAGACGGCTTCGCCCCCTTATCAATCCCCCTGCCGCCCCACGGCGCAAAACGCTACGGCGCTTCTGGTTTGCCATCTGCGCAAATCGCTCTGATTCGTCATCCATGACTCACCATCGCTTCTCGGTATCCATACCTCGATTGCTTGATGCCTGCCCAACGCACCTACGCTGCGCCGAAGGGGAATTGGTGTTGTCTGATACGCTGCAGGTGCAGGCTGACTGTTTGTGTCTGATTCGCTTAATGTCGCTTTTTATGCAGCGGAGCTGTTGAATTGTCGCTTTTCATTCAGTCAACCAGCTCGAAAGTGGGATAATTATCTATTGTGTTCAATAAGATATGAGCATAGATTAAGCAATAATATCTGATAAAAAGCGACATTGTGCTGTGTGAAATTACGACATCATGTCGTCTAATATACTGTTATGAATCACCTAGATTCGAGAGAGCACTATGTATCCTGATGACGTGAATGGAGATGTCTTCAGAAGATTAGAAGAAGATAATTTTGATTTCTCTATTGAGCACCCAGTAGATTTTTATGCTATCTACGCAACCGAGGAAGAGGCTGATCTTGTAGCAAGGCAATATGCAACTGACTGGAAGCGTGGGCAACAGTTCAAAAATATAGAAACTAGGCCAAGCGAAAAAGGTGGTATGGAACTTGAGCTAGTCCCTATTATGATGGTTACTTACGAAAATATAGTGGCTTTCGAGAAAGCTCTCGCCGAACGTACAGCTAAAGTAAATGGCTACCTGGATGGTTGGGGTGTCTGGAATGGCTAAATTCATAATCGGGTAGCCGGAGGTATCTAGCCTCCAGCCCCCACACCACCCTGCATGCGGCTCCGCACAGGGCGGTTCATCTAGAACACCTAACCTGTTATTTGGCTAGGATAATGAACAGAACTCCATCCATCTCTTAGTGAATACAATCCTGCGTTCGTCAGATATTCGTTACTCAGCGCTTGCTGTATGCCTGGCGTTTTCGAGCTACGCCAAGGGCCTTTACTTGTGAGCCCACAAGCAACGGCTGCTTGGATCCTGACACCTCGTTTCAGTAGGTTTTGCACCTTAGTCCGTGGTTTTCGCCACTGACGCCAGAAGCACATACGCACTCGGCGACGGATCCAGTGGTCTAAATCGACGCACCCTTGATAAGCGTTGGCTATGCCAAAGTAATTGATCCAACCTTGCATATATTGCCGCAGTTTAAACAGTTGATAGCTCATACTGACTCCCCAATTGCGGTTCGTCAGTCGTCGTATCTTTTGTTTGAAAACATGCAACGTGTTGGCATGCCATTGGATCTTTCCTCGGTTAAAGGTGAAACCAAGGAATTTGCTTTGGCCTACCTTAACCACTTGGCTTTTATGCTCGTTAACGATCAGTTTTAGCTTCGTACCAAGATAATGAGTAATACTCTTGAGAACACGTTCTCCCGCCCGTTGAGACTTCACCAAGATGATAAAGTCATCAGCGTAGCGGGCGAAGTGATGTCCTCGACTTTCCAGTTCTTTATCCAAACTATCCAGCATGATATTTGATAGTAATGGTGAGAGTGGGCCGCCCTGAGGTACACCTTCGAAGCTTGCTTCAAATTGGTCGTTGACCATGACGCCCGCTCGTAGGTATTTGCCAATAAGCGCCAGCAGACGCTTATCCTGCACCTTACTCCTTAACTGAGTCATCAACAGATCGTGGTTGACGCGGTCAAAGAACTTGGACAGATCAACATCAACGGCAAATTTGCGTTTCTGTTTGATGATATCCCTGACTTGTAGTACCGCCTGTTGGGCGTTTCTGTTCGGCCTAAAGCCGAAGCTATTCACTGAAAAGTGAGGGTCAAACAACGGCGTGAGTATTTGAGCGATTGCTTGTTGTATCACACGATCAATCACGGTAGGGATCCCCAATTTGCGTTTACCGCCATCGGATTTATCGATCTCTACACGCCTGACCGCTGAGGGTTGATATTCTCCTCGCTCAAGCTGAGATTTACACTGTTGCCAGCCGCCTTGTTGCATCCAGCGCGGGAAGGATTCGATGGTCATGCCATCAATGCCCGCCGCGCCATTATTGGCTTTCACTTGTCGCCAAGCTCGGTGTAGATTCTCAGGTTCGAGTAGTTGCTGAAATAGATTGCTGCTGAAGGCTGGTTGCTGGCTAATACGCTGTTGATAGTAATCGTCTGTCGACGTAGTGGGTATCGACAAGTTTGGCAAGACTCCTCCTTCTTCTAAATGTTCAGGCCTTCACCATATCCCATCCATTACGATAGGCGTTGGGCTACTATGCCGTCTGCTGACTTCTGCTTAATCACATGCCGAGTTGCCCCGTCATGCGCTATCGGTTTTCATCTAATTCGCTCTTTCCAGTCGATGAAATTGAAAAGCCAAGACACTTGTAGACCAGAGCCTTACTGGTTAATGACCGATCGCATGCTAAGCAGATCTCCCCAGATAAGGACATGAACTTTCTTTGCACTGCTGCATCATTTACGGTGGCCGTTAGATCACGTGGTTTCGTCGTCTTGTGCCAACTCACCTTCAGCCTACGCCTCATATGATGTTCTTGTTCATCAGCTCGCAAATTTGCTAGCGGCTTCCTTCAGACCGCCCCTCACGGGTAAGCCCTTGCCATTCGCTAGTAGTTAACGTTTAATAACAGCATGTTATCGAACGGTGACCTTCCTACAGAGGACTTTCACCTCATTAGTTCATGCCCATGCTGGGCGTACACAAACAAAGGCAGCATCGCCCACGCAAAAAACGCGTGGGCTGGACTCGCTAACGCTCGCCGCTGCTTTGGGCGTTATGTGTCAAAGGAGAATCGATGAGTAGTGTAGTAGAGGCCCTTCTTGATAATGCATATCAAGACTCACAGCTATTAGAAGGAAATGCTCAGAAAGGAGATGTTTTCTCTATTTCGCGAGATGTCGATTTTCTTCTATATGCTAATGATCAAGCTAAAGGGGAGCTTGTTACAAGTTTCATCAATGATAATTGCTACGGTGAAGCTAGCTACTCTGAGCATGATGGTCATCACTGTATAAAAGTGGTTATCCATATGCCTACCACCCAGAATGTCCTTAACTCGGTTTCTGGTTTAATGACTTGTATTGCGGCAATCTACGATCTTGAATATGACGGTTGGAGCTGTGCTCTTCAAAGAAACACATAACAAGTTGCTCAAGCATCGTTCCGGCCAAAAGACGGCCTCCATGGACTCGCTAGCGCTCGCCGCTTAGCAAGGCGTTAACCCATAATTTTTATCGAACTTCATCCGATACCACCGTCGTATCAACACGCTTTGTCCAAAAAAATTGCCAAAACTAACAAGCAACGCCGATTCCCCTTTTAGCGCGGCACTGGCGCGTTGTGCAGCTATTGAGCAATCGAGGTATTCACCAAAACAACCAACTAAGCGTGTTTTAGAAAGCTAATAACAGCACAGGTCTTACAGGAGTACGCCAAGAATTCCCAGCACATGCGGACTTGTGGCCGTCGCCAGCATGGATGCTGGCGTCGAGCTTCCACGGATGGATTCACAGCGTGCCACAAGGATGCGTGTGCATAAGCCCGCTGCAGGCGATTTAGCGCATAAATAATGCAGGCAACAGCTACTGGACAGATGAAAGTCGTAACTTTCAAGCGGCATAAATCCCCTTCGGCGCCGCGTTGGTGCGTTGGGCAGGCATCAAGCAATCGGGCATTCGCCAAAACGATTAACCAAACGTGCTTTAGAAAGCGGAGAACAGCACTGTATTTACAGGAGTACGCCGAGAATTCCCGGCACAGATGAACCAGTGACCGTCCGAGCCATGGATGGCGAGGCCGAGCGTATAGGGACATATTCACAGCGTGTCACTGGATCGTCTGTGCATAAGCCCGCCGCAGGCGATTTAGCGCATAAATCATGCAGGCAACAGCCTGCTGGACAGATAAAAGTAGTAACTTTCAAGCAGCACAAATACCGCATCGACACGCTATAAGTACGCGTATAGCGCGAAACAAAAAGCCCTCTGTTAAGGGCTTTTGCTTAGGTGTTTTGCTTCAAGCATGCAGCATCACTGCAAGCTGAGGCAAAGCGTTATTTCAGATACTCAGTGAAGAATGCTTCCAGTTTGGCAAATGGAATAATGTTCTTATCGTCATACAGATCAGTATGCACCGCATCTGGAATGATCAGCAGCTCTTTGTTGTCACCGGTCAGTTTGGTAAAGGCCTCTTTACTGAAGTAACAAGAGTGCGCTTTTTCACCGTGAATCATCAGCACCGCGTTGCGGATTTCATCGCTGTACTGCAGCAGTGGCATATTGGCAAACGACAGTGGTGAAGTCACATTCCAACCTTTGTTGGAGTTTAACGAACGTTGGTGATAGCCACGGTCGGTTTTGTAGTAGTCAAAGTAATCTTTGACGAAGAATGGCACATCGTCTGGCAGCTCATCCGGCACACCACCAGCCAAGGCATAGGTGCCATTTTTATAATCTTCAATGCGCTGCGCATTCAGCTTTTTGCGCATTTCATAGCGATCATCGGCGCTCATTGAATCAAAATAGCCGTTGGCTGTAACGCGCGACATATCGTACATAGTTGATGTAACAGTCGCTTTAATGCGTGGGTCCATCGCGGCTGCGTTCAGCGCCATGCCACCCCAACCGCAGATACCGATGACGCCGATTTTATCCGCATCAACATTATCTAAAGTGGAAAGAAAATCGACGGCGGCAGAAAAGTCTTCGGTGTTAATGTCTGGCGACGCTACATATCGTGGCAGGCCACCGCTTTCGCCGGTGTAAGACGGGTCAAACGCGATGGTCAAAAAGCCTTTTTCCGCCATGGTTTGCGCATACAAGCCTGATGATTGCTCTTTTACCGCACCAAAGGGGCCAGAGACGGCGATAGCGGCTAATTTGCCAGAGGCTTCTTTGGGTTCGTACAAGTCAGCAGCAAGCGTAATACCATAGCGGTTGTGAAAAGTGATTTTGCGGTGTTTCACGTTCTCGCTCAGTGGAAACGTCTTATCCCACTCTTGGGTTAATTCCAATGCTTGATTATCCACGTTCAGGTTTCTCCGTTTCTAAAATGTCTTGGTAGCTTGTTCTTTCTTAAGCAGCTGCGTAATAATCTACCCCCTAAAGTCGACTTTAGGTCAAGCGTAAATTTACATTGGGGAAATTCAGTCATGTATTCCATTGGTGAAGTGTCAAACATGTTTCAACTGACGGTGCCGACACTGCGGTACTACGATCAGCAAGGCTTGTTTCCCAATCTCAAACGCAGCGAATCCGGCGTGCGTTCGTTTTGCCAAAACGATCTTGAAAGCATTCGCGTTATCGAATACCTGAAAAAAGCGGGTATGTCTTTGAAAGACATTCGCACCTTTATCGACTGGTGCCATGAGGGAGATGACACGCTGATTGAACGGCGCAATATGTTTGTTGATAAATTAGCTGTGGTTCAGGCCGAGATAGCCGAACTCAACCGTGTGCAAGACTTACTCAAATTTAAAGCCTGGTATTACACCCAAGCGGTGGCAGAAAACACTGAAGCGCGCATGAAGCATATTCAACCGCAAGATATGCCAGAAGAGATTAGAAAGGCGTATGAAAACTCACATGCTGAGTTGGAGTGCCCACAAGCTCACGTTAAAAATTAACGGCTGATGCTTTAGCGCAATAAAGCATATCGCTATTGCATGAAACCTGAGACATTCAGACTACGCCAATTTCCCCTTCGGCGCGGCGTGGGAGCGTTGGGCAAGCATCAAGCAATCGAGGCATTAGCCAAAACGACCAACCAAACGTGCTTTAGAGAGCTAACAACACCAATGTTCTTACAGAAGTACGCCGAGAATTCCCAGCACAGATGAACCAGTGACAATATAAAAAGGACAGCCACCAATTTAGCTTCACTTAACACACTGAAATTGCAGACAACACCGATTCCCCCTTCGGCGCGGCGAAGGGGCGTTGGGCAGGCATCAAGCAATCGAGATATTCGCCGTTCCCGCACATCCATGTGCTCCACGGCATTAGTACATCCTGTACGTCGATACCTCGAAGCAGCGCCGAGCGATGGACCGCGAATCAGAGCGATTTGCGCAGATGACAAACCAGAAGCACCGTAGCGTTTCGCGCCGTGGGGCAGCAAGGGAATCGACAAGGGGGCTAGGCTGAACAGCCCCCTTGTCTCGTAGTGTGAGCGCGAAAGCTCACGACTTTGCCAAGCGTAGCTTGAAATGGCTGCAAGCCATTCGACCTAAACCAAGCGCAACAACAAGTTGCGCAACCTAAAACCCTCTTCGTTTCCAAAAGTTACCGATCTGTTCTTCTTCATCACGGTAGTGCACTTTAAAACTTTGCTCGGCGACGACTTGGCCGCGAATTTCTAGCGTCATGCGCCAGCGGCCGACTTTATTGGCGAGTGGTGCCCAAATGGTATCGCCGAGAAAGAACTTCCAATCGTTGGATTCAATAAACACTTCACCATCAAAGGGAGCCAACACCTCACCGTCGTCATTGGTGATATCTGGATGGTAGATGCAGTAGCGCATCAACTGATTTTTGGCTTTGCGAATACGGGCAACAAAACCAAACTCAATATCTAACTCGGCGGGGATGTGCACGGTGGCTTGCAGGAATTTGGGCAGCTCTTTGCTGTCTTCATCCCACTGACTAAAAATGCCGGATTGTAATATGGTCACGTCAGGTTTGAGTTTTGACACTGGCGTTGCTCTCTGTGGCTGCGGTTGGTGACAGGTGGCTAGCAATTTACGGCGAATTTAGCCATAAAATCGGCGGCGAAGTGTAGCATGCCACCGGAGAAACTGCAGGATGCCGCGCGCGGGTTAGGCGATAAAGAGCTTAGCCGCAGGCACAGTTAACATCGCGTGGGTGATTAACGCACCATTCAAGTCACAGAATCTCCTCACCAGTAGTGCAGTGACAGTGCGTTTCGCTTATTGTGTGGTAAGTGCAATAATGGCACACGATAAATTGTGCAATGGATAAGGGAATATCACATGCAATTCACCAGCAACCGTCAATTCGCCCAACGAATACCACTGGGCAGTGCGATGTTCATTACCTGCTTAATACTGGGCGGCTGTACCACCGTCTATCCCTCGGGCTGTAGTGGCCCCGCCTGTGCGGCGGTGGCAGTGCCGTTGGCGATCGGGACCGCTGCTTATAAAGCCAGTGTCACACGCGATCGAGCAGCAGACGGTTGCAGTAAACTGACAGGTAACAAGCAGCAACAATGCTATGCGCAGGCTGACGCGCTGAGCGAATCCATCAATAGCCACCGCACACAGCAATAATCGGTGGTGGCAGCAACAGCATTTTTAAGGAAATAACAATGTCTTATCCATTATCAGCAGGCAGCTGTCGGCTTAGCCGCAGTATAATCTTACGCGGCTTAGGATTAAGCCTCATCGGCATGCTCAGTGGTTGTATCCAAAGCCAAGCGCGGCCATGCCACAATGCCGATTGCCTCTACTCAGTGGCAGAATATGCGGTAAACAAAGCTGTCGCCGAAGAGGTTTATAGCCCAGAGATCAACAAAGCCATATATGGCCCCAAAGCTCCGACAACCAGCGCGCTTCCAGATGGCTGTGCCAGCCTCAGCAGCGAGAAGAAGCAGCAAGAATGCTTCAAACAAGCCAAGGAGCTGGCGGAGGCGATGCAGCCGAAAAAGCAGTAACGCTTGAGAGCCACCATCAAATAAATCAAACTGTTAGCTCATCCGCTACGATGTGTGGTCGTTATTTACTGGCTAATTACACGCTGCGGCCTGCCGCGTTGGCAATAGCAGCAGCGCAAACCAATCAGCGTAATTTGTTTCATCAGGGCTATTTCATAAGTGCTATTTCATCAGGGCCTTGCCACCGACCATTTTGTAGGCCGGTGTGCCGCGAATTAAACTCTCACGGGCAAACACTTGGCCGCACTCTGGACAGGTACAGGGCGTGTTGGTGTGGTCTTCCACAATCCGCTCAATAAAGCATTTCACTAACGCGCCTTTGCCGCCCTTGCGGTATTTGTACAGCGGCGCTTTGCACTTAGCGCAGTAGATATCAACGGTTTGCGTCTGGCCTTTCTTATTCGGTTTAGCCATTCAGCGTTTTCATCCAATTCACTCTGCCGCAAATGGTAAGTGGTTTGCCAACAAGATGCGACTCTTGCCCGCTGGCAGCAGCTTAATAGATGACCAATAACTGAGCAGTTATCGATTTGGCGGCTCAGCGCTTGGCACGAACGTGTGGTGGATCGCCTTCCTTTCATGCAACACGCGCTAAAATTAGCGGTCGTTTAAGTAGTTTTGGTTTGCCTTGTGACCAGTCAGTTTGAGTTGTTAGCCCCAGGCGGCGATCTTGCCTCCATTCATGCCGCCATTGCCGCTGGTGCCGATGCCATTTATTGCGGTTTGGGCCGCTTTAATGCGCGTAATCGCGCTGAAAATCTTAGCTTGGAGCAGCTCAAAGCTGTGCTGCCGCTGGCACATCAGCACCACTGCAAAATCTTTGTCACCCTCAATATCATGCTACTGGAAAGCGAGCTCAATGCGGTGGTAAAGCTGCTCAACCAACTGATGCGGATAGAGATCGATGGAGTCATCATTCAAGACCTCGGCCTCGCCTACCTGCTGAAACAGTATTACCCCATGCTGGACTTGCATGCGTCCACACAGCTAAATAGCCACAACCGCGGCCAGATCTTGCTGCTGAAACAACTGGGTTGCAGCCGGGTCAATCTTTCACGCGAGCTGAGTATCGACGAGATTAAGCCCTTGGCGCAGTTTGGCTGGCAGCATGATGTGAAAATGGAAGTGTTTGTCCACGGCTCCTACTGCATCGGTTTTTCTGGCTTGTGTTATATGAGTTCGCTGCGCAATGGCGCGTCGGGCAACCGTGGCCGTTGCAGTCAGCCATGTCGCGACACCTACCAAACCACTGCAGTCGGGGTAAAACATCCACTGAATATGAAAGATAACTGCGCCTATTTGGAGCTGCCCAAATTGGTCGATGCAGGAGTCTATTCGCTTAAGGTGGAAGGCCGGATTAAGAAACCGCATTACGTCTATACCGTGGTGCAGCAGTGGCGTAAACAGCTTGATAGCTATGAGCAAACGGGCGAGCTACTGACCGATACCACACCGCTGTACACAGTGTTTAACCGCGATTTTTCTACCGGCTATTTAAACGCAGACATTCAGCGCGGCATGTTTATCGATAATCCGCGCAATCACGCCGCTGAGCACTTTGCTAACTTAGCCGCGGTGAACGATGAAGCAGAAAAGCAACGCATTAAAGTGCGTGTCTATGATGAAAATACCGCGATTATGGCCAAGGTCGATGCCGCAGTAAGCGAACTCTTAGCCGAGCCCGTCACTCCGCCAACCCCACGTAAAATTGCGGATGTGCATCTACATAAACTCATGGATCATCCGTGCGATACTGCGCCGAGTTTGTCGGTGCTGCTGTCCAATAAAGACGATCTGGCGCTGCTGCAAAATCCTGCGCTGGCTAATGTGCATTTTTACTGGCAAGTACCCGCATCGCTGGCGCGAGATTTCGACGCCACGCTCAGCCTGTTGCAGCAATATTCGCAGCTGCGGCCGTGGTTTCCGGCGGTATTGATTGATGACAACTATGATGCCGCCATCAAGTTGCTGGAAATTCTGCGCCCTGAGTTATTGGTCACTAACAACAGTGGTGTGGGCTACGCCGCGCAGCAATTACAGCTGCACTGGCTGGCGGGCCCGCAGCTAAATACCAGTAACTCCTATGCCCTCGCCTGCTTGCAGCAGGAGTTTGCCGCCAGCGGCGCGTTTATCTCCAATGAAATTGCGGGGTTTCAACTGAAACATATTAAGCGCCCGGCCAATTTCCGCTTAGCCTACATGCTGTACCAACCGCTGGCGCTGCTCACTAGCCGCCAGTGCTTGTTCCAACAAACTTTGGGCTGTCGCAAACAGAAAATTAATAAGGGTTGCCTGCCACGCTGCAGCAAAACGACCGACTTGGTCAATGAAAATGGTGAACAGTACCGCATCGCCAAATTAGCCGGACAACACAATGCTATTTACAGCGCCGAGCATTATTTGAATCTGGCGTTATTAGAAGAACATGCGGATATGTTCACTGAACTATTTATCGACTTAAGCGATGTGGAGACCGCCACTCGCTGCACGCTGACCAAAGCGGCATTGATTGCACAGTTTGCCGCGCTGCTAAATCACCAGCAGCGTGAAGTAGCAATTGAGCAACTTAGCCACGCCCTATCGCCCACCACCCAAGGCCAATATCATAGCGGGCTGTAACTAAAGGTGTTTATCATGCGGTGGTTGCGCTACATTATCGGCAACCGCCACCTTTAACGGTTTTCAGTGGTCAATCGAGCCGCCACCCGAACCGCAATCGTGGCAGATTGCCCAAGGCCTTATGCATTATTGGCCTGCAACCGAGAACGGAACTCCCATGTACAAATCACTTCTATTGGCGCTGACGCTCTGTTTTAGCAGCGCACTGTTTGCGGCTGAAGCACCGGCTACAGATACCAGCAGCGCCGAATTAGCCCAACTGCAACGGGCGATGATGCAGAGCATTGCTCAAATCCAAATCAGCAAAGGCGAACTGAAAGCGGTCACTGAATACCGCATCAAGGCGCAGGCACAAGCGCTGCGCAATAAGCTGAAGGAGCAGCTAGATGCCAACACCCTGCCTGCGGAACAACTGTTGCCGCTGGTACAGCAGCAACATCTACGTTTGCAGGAGTTTGTGCATTATCTCGATAAAGAAGTCGCCCATACAGCGGGTGAGCTTGGCGGCGACAATGACCCTGCGTTGATGCTGCAGTTGTCGCGCCGTAGCGTGGAAAAAGCCGAGATCTTTCGGGGACAATTGGAGCTGCTGAACTGGGAAGATAAGCTCAATGCCAACACAGAATCACCACGCCAAACCTTGCAACAGCAGATCCAGCAGCAAGCCAATGAACTGCAAAGTTTAGTGGCCTATAACCAGCAGCAGATAGCCGAACTGGTGGACGATATCAATGGCGCAGGTAAAGATGCCAGCAGCGAGCAACGGGCGCAGCTGAGTATTCTCAAAGAGCGTTTAGGCAACAACAGCACGGCATTGAGTACAGATATCACCCTGCTGGATGCGCTCGGTACCGATACCATTGCGTTAAAGCAGAGCCTATTTTCAGTCTCTGGCGACATCACACAAGACGTGTTTAACGTCAGCTTTATTTCGCAGCTGTTGCAAAACTGGCTCGCTGTAGCAGAAAGCGGCATCGTCGATAACGGCCCGAACCTGATGTTTAAGCTGTTTATCTTCCTGGTGATTTTGTTCTGTGCCCAGTTGCTCGCCAAACTGGCTGAGCGGATAGTGCGTAAAGCGGTAAGCAACTCTAAGCTCAATTTCAGCATGCTGCTGCAAGACTTCTTTACCGGACTTTCGGGCAAGGTGGTGATGACCATCGGCCTGCTGATCGCCCTGTCGCAACTTGGCTTTGAGCTGGGGCCATTGCTGGCTGGTTTCGGTATCGCGGGTGTGATTATCGGTTTTGCGCTGCAAGATACCTTGTCGAACTTCGCCTCGGGGATGATGATTTTGATCTATCGCCCGTACGATGTGGGCGACCTGATAAACGCTGCTGGGGTGACTGGACGCGTGAGCCATATGAGCTTAGTGTCTACCACTATTAAGACCTTGGATAACCAACGTTTAATCGTGCCGAATAATAAGATTTGGGGCGATACCATCAACAACATTACCGCCGAGCATCATCGCCGAGTGGATATGACCTTTGGCATTGGTTATAGCGACGATATTGAAAAGGCTGAGCGCGTGCTGCAAGAGATTGTCAGCAACCATCCGAAAGTGCTGCAAGACCCAGAACCAAGGGTAAAACTGCATCTGCTCAACGACTCATCGGTCGACTTTATCGTACGCCCGTGGGTGGCACCCGATGATTATTGGGATGTGTATTGGGATATTACTCGCGCAGTGAAAATGCGCTTTGATGAAGAGAACATCACTATTCCGTTCCCGCAGCGCGATGTGCATTTGCATCGCAAATAAGTATTTGTTTTAGAATATAAAAAATCCCTCGCGATTGACGAGGGATTTTTATTAATCAGCGCAAATGACGCTTTACTTAAACAAGTGCTTAGTCGAGTAAGCTGATATCGGTCAACTGGTACAAACGACGCGGACGACCACCGGTCTTGTAGTTCAACACCATTTTGACCACGCCTTCTGCCTCCAGATATTCCAGATAACGGCGTACGGTGATGCGGCTGACGTTCATGCGTTCGCTCATATCATCCACCGAGAAATCGGTCAGCTGTTCCTCTTTGAGGATCATCTTCAGCGATTCCAGCGTAGTGGCATCAATCCCTTTTGGCGTTTTACGCACTGGGGCATTGGTGCTGCGCTTGCCTAAAATCAGGTCAATCGCGCCTTGGTCTACCGTGTCGTGGCAGGCCAGTTTTTGACGATACAGTTTGTAGTCATCCAACGCTTGGCGCACCCGCGACATGCGTACGGGTTTCACCAAATAATCGCTGATCCCCAGCTGCACCGCATGTTCTACGGTGTTCGCATCACGCTCGGCGGTGGTCATAATGAAATAACAGTTCGCCCCATCGCGACGCAGTTTTTGAATAACGTCTAGGCCACTTCCATCTGGCAGGGTGATGTCCACAAACACCAACTGTGGTTTATACAGTTCAAACTGCATCAATGCGTCAGCATAAGTTTCGCTGACCGCGACCACTTCGAAGTCGGTGTGCTGGTTAATGGTTGATTCAAGAGCGTAGCTCGCTCTCGGATCATCCTCAATAATCATGGTAGTGACTTTCTTCTTCATAGCGCTTGATTTCGCCTTTATCAAGGTAGATGGAGAACAGGGTAGTATTGTCCTCGGTGCGTTCCCAGTCGATACTGCCGTTCAACTGACTCACCAGTTCATTGACCAGATACAAACCGACCCCAGTTTGTTCCTGTTCGTCTTTACTGCTGACACCAAATTCAAGAATGTTGTCGGCGATTTCCGGAGCAATGCCGGCGCCGCTGTCCTGTACTTCAAGGATAACATGCTGGCTGCGGTCGCTCACATAGATCTGCACCATAGGCGCAGCGTTATGCTTGTTGTTACACGCAGCAAGAATGCCGTTATCAATAAGGTTAGCTAAAATTGTGGCCAATTTTTCAGAAACTGGCTTGCTGTAGTCTTTGAGAATATTGTCTTCATCGAGCAGGTACTTGACCCCCAACTCGGCGGCCTTGTTGTATTTGGCCAGCAGCAGCGAGGCCACAGTACTGTTCTGAATTGAACGGACGATGTTGCCAATGATCCGTTGATGGCCTTTACTCTCACGGTCGATAAACTCAATCGCATCATCGTAATGCTGCAGCTGCAACATACCGCTCAACACATTGAGTTTATTGGAATATTCATGGGTTTTACTGCGCAGTAATTCGGCGTAATTTTTGTAATAAATCAGCTCTTTTTTCAGCTCATTCAGTTCCATATCCGACAGGAAAATAATCACAAAGCCGTGATGTTCCTGCCCACTTTGCAGCGGGTAGATACACACTCGATAATCGAGTTTGCCGAGCTTAATGGTGCCGGTAAATTCATGGCCAGTACCCGCTTTTACGATCTGACTCAGCGAGTTAGAAAAACGCGACAGCGGCTGATTGAGGAAATCCTTCTTGCCCATGCTGCCCATTGCCATGATTTTAGTGGCAATGTCGTTTATGGCGGTGATATTCAGCGTGTTATCGACCGACAGAATCGGGTCACGAATCGCATTAAAGATGCGGTCATGTTCAATCAACATGTTGACCACAAGCTCAGGCTCAAGGTCTTTCATGGTGCGATTCAGCTTCGACATCAAGGTCACAATCAGCATGATCGCCATCAGCAGCACCATAATCACCACGATTAACAGGTTGGAGTGCTGCTTAATAAACAAGTGCGCCACTTCTTCGTTAAGAATGCCGACACACACCGCGCCAACCACTTTGCCATCGACAATCACTGGCGCAAAACTGCGGATCGCTTTACCGAGCGAACCAACGGCGTAGTTGCTGTGCTTAACGCCACTTTCTAAGACGGGAATTAAGTCTTCACCGACAAATTTTTGCCCCACTTTATCGGGGTCTGGGTGACTTAAACGAATGGCGTACTGGTTCACCACCACAATAAAGGTGACTTCGGTATTGGCGCGTAAGCTTTCGATATAAGGACGGATATTGACGCCGGAATGCTGATTGGCTTCTTGCACGGCGTTAATGACGACGGGGTCAAGTGCCACAATGCTGGCCATTTCCAAACTACGTTGTTTCAGGCTGTCGTCGTGGGTGGTTTTAAGCAGGTGGAACACAGTGAAGGACATAAGCGTCAGCATCCATGCGGTTGCTAACAAAATACTGGTGATGAAGTGCCGCTTTAATTTCATTGGTCGTTTTTTATTAAACGACAGCATATCTGAAATTTTCGCTAGAACAGCTGAATTAATCATCAATGTATGAGCCTTACACCCTTAAATTTTTGAGCGCCAAGCATAGCATAGGCATGAATTAACTATAGCTAACGTAACTAAATAGGGGCGTTTTTTGGCCTGCTCACTCACAAGCAGATAGCCGCCAAACACCCCATCAGGGACTTAGAATAGGTCAAGCACCCATATTGCGGCTAATACAGTCACCACAAAGGCAACGAAATAGCACAGGTACTTACCGACAGCGCCGACGTGGAATTTCAGGTCATGCAGACCGTGGTGTACACGGTGCATGGCGTGCCACATTGGCAGTGACAGTGACAACACTGTGAAGATCGCGCCAATTGGGCTATCCACAAAGGCCAGCAACTTGTCGTAGTTCAGGTCAACCAGACCTAAACCGTGCAATGGCAGCAACAGGCCCATCAGCAATACAGTGATTGGGGTAACGATAGCGAACCACACACCACCGGCACCAAACAGGCTCCACCAGATAGGCTCATCAGAACGTTTTGGAGAATAGTTAAGCATGATGAACTCCTATTAAACCAGCAACATAACAGCGGTAGAAAACGCCAGAACCACAGCCCATTGCACCGCCACAACGATGCCTTTAGACACAGGCTTTGCCCCAACTTTGATTGGCATAACTTGCGGCATCATGCTGAAGAAGGTCTTCGCGTGATACAGCGCGCCAGCCAGCGCCAGCAGGTTTACCACCAGCACGATTGGGCTGGCAGAGAAAGCTACCCAGCTTTCCCATGCCGCTTTGCCATCGGTCAGTGAGTACAAACCCACCAACAGGTTCAAAGTGAACAAAATCAATGGAATGATGGTCAACTCACGCACCATGTAGAAACTGAAACGGCTTGTCTCAGCCCACCAAGTGCGGTGAATCGGACGGACATAAGGTTTACGGTTTTGCATCTTATGTGTCTCCTAAGGTTTCAACATGGCAATCAGGAAGTCTTTGGTAGATTCCACTTTGCTTTGGTTAACAGCGGCGGCTGGGTCAACGTGTTTTGGACAAACTTCTGAGCAATAACCTACAAAGGTACAACCCCAAGCGCCGTTATCACCGTTGATAAGCTTCATACGCTCTTTCTTACCATGGTCACGGTTATCCAAGTTGTAACGGTGTGCCAAGGTCAGTGCTGCTGGGCCGATGAACTCTGGGTTCAAACCAAACTGAGGACACGCTGCGTAACACAGGCCGCAGTTGATACAACCAGCGAACTGCTTGTATTTCGCCATCTGCGCTGGGGTTTGCAGGTTAGTGCCGTCTTCAGGCTTACGATCGTTACCTATGATGTAAGGCTTGATCGCTTCCAAACGTTCTAAGAATGGGGTTTTATCAACCACCAAGTCTTTTTCGATAGCGAAGTTATCCAGCGGCTCCAGTGTCATACCTTCTGGGTAATCACGCAGGAAGGTTTTACAAGCCAGCTTAGGTACTTTGTTTACCATCACACCGCAAGAACCACAGATCGCCATGCGGCAAGACCAACGGTAAGACAATGATTTGTCTAAGTTATCTTTGATATACGCCAATGCATCTTGTACCGAGGTAGTGTCATTGGCTGGCACTTTGAACGCTTCTAAATACGGCTCGTCATCTTTGGCTGGGTCGTAACGAAGGACGTTAACAGTTTGCAACTTATCCATTACGCGTTCTCCTGTTGTTTGGCAGCATCACCGTAGAGACGTGCTTTAGGTTGAGATTTAGTGATTTTCACATCGCCATATTTGATGGCTGGTGCGCAGTCGCCTTGGTAAATCGCCAGCGAGTGCTTCAGGTAATCTTTGTCGTTACGCTCGGTGCAACCTTCGTCCAGACGTTGGTGTGCGCCGCGAGACTCTTTACGGTTTATGGCAGAGTGCGCCATCGCTTCTGCCACATCCAAACCAAATCCCAGTTCAATCGCGTACAGCAAGTCAGTGTTGAACACTTTGCTCTTGTCTGTTATTTCGATGTTTTTGTAACGGGCACGCAGTTCAGCCAGTTTATCTACGGTCGCTTGCATGCCAGCTTCGTCACGGTAGATACCACAGCCTTCTTCCATGCTCATGCACATTTCAGTGCGGATGGTAGACCAGTTTTCGGTGCCTTTTTGCGCCAGCAGTGCGTCAATACGGGCTTCAACGGCTTGGGTTTGCTCTTCAAATGCCGCGCCGTTCCAACCTTTAAACTCAGCGGCACGTTGCACTGCGGTTTCACCCGCTAGGCGGCCAAATACCACCAGCTCAGCCAGTGAGTTAGAACCCAGACGGTTAGCACCGTGCAGACCAACAGATGAACATTCACCGACCGCGAACAGACCTTTAATACAGGTTTCAGTGTTTTGGTCAGTTTCCAGACCGCCCATGGTGTAGTGCGCAGTTGGACGAATCGGGATTGGCTCTTTTACTGGGTCAACGTTGACGTACGCTTTGGCCAATTCACAAATGAATGGCAGACGTTCGTGCAGATAGTCAGCACCCAGATGACGCAAGTCCAAGTGCACCACATCACCCAGTGGATGTTTGATGGTGTTGCCTTTGCGTTGCTCGTGCCAGAAGGCTTGTGAAACTTTGTCACGAGGACCGAGTTCCATATATTTGTTTTGTGGCTGGCCAACTGGCGTTTCAGGGCCGAGGCCATAGTCTTGCAGGTAACGGTAACCGTTTTTGTTGACCATGATACCGCCTTCACCGCGGCAGCCTTCAGTCATCAAAATACCTGTGCCAGGCAGACCTGTTGGGTGATATTGCACAAATTCCATATCACGCAGTGGTACACCGTGACGATAAGCGATCGCCATGCCGTCACCGGTTACGATGCCGCCGTTGGTGTTGAAGTGATATACTCGACCCGCACCGCCGGTGGCCAGAATCACTGATTTGGCTTTGAAGCACACCAGCTCGCCTTCAGCCATAGAAACTGCGATAGCACCTTGTACTTCGCCTTCAACTACGACCAAGTCCAGCAGGAAGTATTCATCGTAACGCACAATGCTTTGATACTTCATTGAGGTTTGGAACAGGGTGTGCAGCATATGGAAGCCGGTTTTGTCGGCCGCGAACCAAGTACGTTCGATTTTCATACCGCCGAAACGGCGCACGTTCACTTCGCCGTTTTCTTTGCGGCTCCATGGACAACCCCACAGCTCCATTTGGATCATTTCGCGAGTGGAGTTTTTAACGAAGTATTCAACTACGTCCTGCTCACACAACCAGTCACCGCCGGCTACTGTGTCGTTGAAGTGGTTGTCGAGGCTGTCCTCTTCTTTAACCACTGCCGCGGAGCCACCTTCGGCTGCAACAGTGTGAGAACGCATTGGGTAAACTTTGGAAATCAGTGCGATGTTCAGTGTTGGGTTCGCTTCGGCGGCAGCAATCGCTGCACGTAATCCGGCACCACCCGCGCCAATGACCGCTATATCTGTGGTTATCGTTTTCACAATCAACCCTCCAGCAGGATGTAAAATTCGGTGTTCCAGCGAGCCTTGTGGCTCGTATTCCTAATTGCTCACGAGTGATTCAGGTGGAGTTCATTTTTTTGCCTGAACACTCTCAGAATCCGGTTGAAAACCCCGTTAACAAACCTCATAGTCGTTTGAGGTGTTGCATTTGTGTCTGTGTCCGCATGCACAAATGCTGGGGTATTTCTTAGGTGAGTTAGCAGGCTATTTAAGCGAGTGCTACTCCCCTCCTTCAGCTTTCGAGGCGAGTATAACAACAGCGTAAAAATGGAAAGTTGGGGCGGGTTACATTGAAACTAAGTCGTACTTTTGTAACTTATAAGCGCTTTAATAATATTAATTTAATTGTTTTAAATCAGAATATTACAAAAAATTTCTAACAGTTTTGATAAACAAAAGCCTTAACCTTAGCGTATCGCACACGGTGGCGATTCATGCCGCCAAATTTGAGTTGTGATCTAGCTCTCATCCACTCGACTTACAAAATGCAGCGGGTTATCCAGCTTGTTCAAAAATACAAAAAGCGACCTTTCGGTCGCTTTGAAATGTCAGTAATGATGCAGGGCAATGCTCACTTTAATGGTCGTGACCATGTTCCTCATCACTTTGGCCATACTCTTTTAACTTGCGGTACAAGGTGGCCACACTCATGCCCAAGCGATCCGCGACAAGGCTCTTATTGTTGTTGAGCTTTTCCACCACACTCAGGATGTAGTCGCGTTCCACATCATGCAGCGCGCGAATACCATCAGCAGCAGTCGACGTCGCGGTTACTTCGCGGATTTCCCGCGGCAAATCATCCGGCTGGATCTGCGCCTCAGTGCCCAACACAGTGGCGCGTTCAATGGCATTCACTAGCTCTCGCACATTGCCCGGCCAATGATAGTTCAGCAGCAGATCGGCGGCGCGATGGTTAAAGCCGGTAAAGCTCTTACCCAATAGTTCATTAAAGCGATTTAGAAAGAAGCGACACAGCGGCAAAATATCTTCGCGGCGATCGCGCAGTGGCGGAACCACCAGCTCGATCACTTTCAAGCGATAGTAGAGATCTTGGCGGAATTCACCATCCTCTACGGCCTTTTCTAAGTTCTTGTTGGTGGCGGAAATGACCCGAATATCCACTTTTACTGTGGTATTGTCGCCCACTTTACGCAGCTCGCGCTCCTGCAGTACCCGCAACAGTTTGACTTGCATCGACGGCGACAGCTCGCCCACTTCATCTAAAAACAGGGTGCCACCATCAGCGCTTTCAATCAGCCCGGTTTTGGTGGAGTCAGCACCGGTAAACGCGCCTTTGCTGTGGCCGAACAGTTCATTTTCCAACAGAGTTTCGGTCAAGGCACCACAGTTAATGGCAATAAAGGGTTTATCACTGCGCGGTGATTGGTCGTGGATATATCGCACCAACTTCTCTTTACCCACACCACTTTCGCCGGTAACCAACACCGACGTAGGCACTTTGGCAACGTTTTCAGCCATATCCAGCAGACGCCGCATGGCATAGCTGGTTGACACTGGATAGCCTTCATCATCAGTGCTGGCGCGTAGGCTATCCTTGATTTTGGCTTGCAAACTATGCGGCAAACATTCATCCCAGCGCAGAATATTGCCTAATTGCGCGGCCACCGATTCGTTGCTGATGTTGTCGTAGAACGGCAACAAGGGTTTGATCTCATCATCCCATTCTTCAACGTAGTTGCCCCACAGATGGCAGAAACGATCACCTCTGGCTTGGCATTCACCTTCCATAAAATAGACGGTGCGCCCTTCAACATTGGACACATAACCGCTCGCAAAGCCGATATGTTCCCAACACACAACCTCGTCACTTTCCCCATGAAAACGCAGGTGCTGCTCCGCTTCGTAGAGCCCAACAAAATAGCTTTCTACCAATGGCTTTTGTTCGATACCGTCTCGACGTTGGCTACTCAGCACCTCGCCATAACCGTACATCGAACAAAGTAACGGCCCGAGTTTGCCTTTTTTGGCTTCAGCCCATGCTTCCGGCATTTGCCGTTTGATACGTTCGGCCAGCAACCAACCTTTAGCAAAGCCAGTGCGGATCACAATCGATTTGGTGATTTCAGGCCCCAGCGTTTGGCAAAGTTCCATGCGCTGCAGTCCGTGGGAAAGTAGATCGGTGAGATAAATTCGCTGCCCAAGAAAACTCATGGCACCACCGCGTGGCTTAAAGGACAGCAACTCTCTTAAGTCCAGCTCAGATGTATGCACCTCATATTCCTTACAACCACTTTTGTTATTGGTTAGCTTAACAAAAGTGCGCTTTCCTAGCTGTGATAGCTTTCAACTAAAAACACCGCAGGCGGCGAAATTGCTGCCTACGGTGTCGAAATAAAAGAATATTCTCGACAAAAACACTGGGGGAATTGTCGAGAATATTAAGCCCACATTGATGGACGCAATCAGGCTCTAGGGAACTTTGAAGTCGAACTCATGACAGTTGTTACAATAGTTCTCTGATTGCTCATGTTCATGGTGGCAATTCTCACATTCAAGCTGTGGCCCGTAATGTGGCGAATCATGCTTATCCGGTGCGCCATGATAATCCGTTTTCTTCTCTGGGGTTTGATGGCAAGTGAGACACTGGTCCATCTCCACATAATCAAACGGTTTGGTGGTATGGCAACTGTCACATTTCAACCCAGCTTCCTTATGGTGGGGTTTCATTGTGTTAGCCATTCCGTTAGCACACAGAAGCACCATGGCGACACCGAATAAACTACTGGTCAATTTCGTCATAATGTCCGACCTCCAAGACTGTTTAACTCAAATTAGAAATCGTATTTAACGTAAGCTTGGTAACGAGTCATTTGACCTTCACGGCCATCTTGAATAGTCAGTCTGCCGTTAGTGATACCTACTGCGTATTGCAGATCTTTGGTCATGTTGTAATAGATGTAGCTGTGCAGACCCAGAGTGTGCTTGGTAGCGCCGCCACCTAAAGTACCGTCTTTGTAGTCTTCGTCGTCTTGACGAGCATAACCAGCACCTACAGTGACCAGCAGTTTGTCAGTGGCTTTGAATTGCACGCCACCGTTAATGCTTTCATATTTGAATGTTGCTACGTCACCGTCAGCATCCAAACCAGCACCAGTGTTGAAGCCTAAGCCTGCGTAACGACCGATACCATCACCATACATAGCGTTCATAACTACTTTATGACCAGCACCGAAATTCATGCTTGCACCAGCTGCCAGACCGTAACCGAAAGCTGATTGGCCATCGATTTCGAAACGACGCAGTACTGCGCGAGGAGAGAAGGTGAAGGTTTTGTTGGCGTAGAAGTATTTCACGATCATGTCAGGTACTTTGTCCTGAGTGTCTGCACCGCAGTTCGCGTATACAGTAGGACCAGCTGCGCACAGACCGATAGTTGGGTTTTCCAAGCTCACAGAGATGTTGTGTCCTGGACGGAAATCGTGTTGGTATTTAACTTGAGCTTGACGAACGAATGGTGAGCCTGGGTCAGCAGAGAAGTCCATAGTTGGCATGCTGCTGGCGAAGTCCATGAAGTTAGTCCATGTTTGACCCGCTAAGTAAGTATCGCTACCGTCTTTCAACTGCACGAACGCGTGACGGATACGGAAACCGTGGCTGTTAGACCAAGTTGGGCCGTCTGAGTTGATGTCAGCAAAGAAGTCGCCTTCGATTTTGCTGGTCAGAGTACCGTATTCGGTTTCTTTAGAAGTGGTTACAAACAAACGGCTTTCACGCGCAGTGAAGTCCAAGTCATCTGAGTCAGCATAACGAGTGCCATCTACTGGGATTGAGTAGTGGCAGAACAGGTCACCGTTGTATGGTGCAGTGTGGATACCGCTAGTATCGTAGTTCATCATCATCTTAACATAGCCACCAACGGTAACTTTGGTGCCGTCAACTTCAAAGTCGAACGCATTAGCGTTAGCAGCAGCAAACATCATTGGCAGTGCACAGCAAGCAGCAAGCGCAGTTAATTTTGTGTTTAGAGTTTTCATATATCATTCCCCCAGTAACGAATTCGGATAACCCAACCCCATGTTGGGCTATCCCGTTGGTTGTTAGGCTTTAGCAGCCATTTGGCCGGCAATGCGACCGAACACAATGCAGTCAGGAACCGCGACAGTACCTAAGCGACATGCGCCATGAGTACCACCAGCGCTTTCACCAGCTGCGAATAATCCTGGAATTGGTTTGCCAGTTTCGATATCCACTACGCGAGCTTGGGTATCGATTTGCACGCCACCCATGGTGTGGTGTGCTTTAGGCCAGAAGCGCACTGCGTAGTAAGGTGCGACGCTCATTGGCTTTTGACCCATTTGGAAAGGTTTATCGAACTCAGGGTCTTTACCGGCTGTCACGTAGCTGTTGTAGCGGTCAACCTGAGCTTGCATTTTGTCGTATGGAATTTTGTAGAACGCGGCCAGTTCTTTCAGAGTGTCGAATTTATGTACCACTTCGCGTTCCAGCAGTTTGCCCATCACGTGTTTGGCTGGTTGCATACCCACTTCGTCACAGAAGCAGATACCTGGTTTACCAATCTTGATGATGGCGTCAGCACGCACTTTACGGTCAGCCAGTTCGTTAACGAAACGTTCACCTGTCGCAGGGTCAACCATGATGCCGTGAGTGTAAGAAGCGTAAGCAGCGAAGATAGGTGCCAGACCGAAGCCTTTCTCTTCAGGTGATGCCCATGGGCCTAATTGGATCCAAGACAACTGCACAGGGTTAGCGCCGATACGGATCATCTCTTTCAAACATTCAGCAGTAGCACCAGAGTGGTTGGTGGTTGCCAGCTCTTTGGTCAAACGAGGATCTTGAGTTGAGCGGTATGCAACGTCAGCAGAGAAACCACCGTTGGCCATCACCAAACCTTTGGTTGCTTGGTAGAACTTCACTTTGTCAGAGCTTTCTTTGCCTTCGGTGTAGCGTGGAATCACTTCAAGACCCACTACGCGACCACCATCAACGATCAGGCGTTTTACGTAGACTTTCTTCTCAATCGCCACACCTAACTCTTCGCACTTGGCGATCATCGGTTGCACGATGCCTGAACCAGATTGGTTGTAGGTGGTGTGAGTACGTGGGATAGAGTGACCACCGAATTGAGCGATGGTGTCTTTGAATTGCACGCCGAGGTAATCACGGCACCATTCGTAGGCTTCGTTACTCTTGTCAACCACCATCTCAGCTTGTTGTGGATAGTTCAGACCAAGACCGGCTTTGTACATATCCGCCAGCATCGCTTCTTTGGTATCTTTGATACCGAGTTTTTTCTGCAGGTCGCTGCCCATCGCTGACATACCGCCACCGTTGATGGTGGAGTTACCGCCCAAGACTGGCATTTTTTCTAAAACAACTACGTTTGCGCCTGCGCGTTTTGCTTCAATCGCTGCAGACAGCCCAGCAAAACCACTACCGACCACGATCACATCAAATGTTTTGTCCCAGCTTTTTGGAACAGGTACAGCTTCAGCTGCTTGAGCAGTACTTAAACCGCTTAACGCTAATCCAGAAACAGCTGTTGCTGCACCAGTAAATTTGAGAAAATTACGTCTTTCTAAATCAGTAGTATTTTTTAAGTTGCTCATATTCGCCCCACTTAATCTTATTGCGTTTAATCAGTAATTTTTAATTTAATCTCAACTTTAAAATTGAGTTTTTATCTATGCATTCTCAATATGGCAGTATCTGTGCCAACTTTAAAAATATCCTAACTTACTGATTAAACTAGATTTAAGAAAAACATAATTTAATATTGAATTTAAATATGAGAATATTTTTATCGAATTTAATACATATGACAAATGACTTTTAGTGAGTCAGCTCAAAAATATAAAAACACTAAAGTAATTAAAGTAAACGAGATGACAAACATCACAATTGCTTATATTTTTAGCCTTATTTAACGCATAAAAAGATATTTGTAACGGCAGGCAAACTTTTTTAAAAAAGTGATATTGGCTCACAAATATTTATATTTGTGTGAAGTTAAAAAAGCCGTAGATCACATATTTTAAAAAGTTAATACATTGAATAAATATTAATTAGTGAATTACCTTAATTTAATATTCACCAAAACGGGAGCGTGATCACTCGCGTAATCATCGTGGGGATGTTGGGGGCTAATCAGGTGTTGATTGAAGATTTGGTATTGGCTTACAGAGCCGAGACTATGTTGCTGTTGGCAATCAAATTCTTGGCTTAGCAAAATGTGGTCAACGATGAAACCGAGCGCACCGTGGTAATGACTTACCCGCCGCTGATGCTCAGGCGCACAGGCTTGAGCAATGGCTTGCGCATCTTGCAGCTGAAAGTGGCGTAAGTGCCGTAGCCGCTCCCGTTCGGTTAACGCCAGCAAGCCGGTGGCGTGCAGATCGCCACGGTACAGCTGATGTGGAGCAGTCAGCAAGCCACGGAGCTCACTGCTATCAATGGTGGCGTTAAAGTCGCCCATCACTACCACCGCATTGCCACTTTGGCCTCTGCGCTCAATAATGGCTTGATAGAGCAACATCGCTTCAGTACCGCGCTTGACCACTGAAGCCCAGCGCCCAAGGGCACTGCCAGCCAGCGCTGCGCCGTAACCATCAAGATTAACGTCTTGATGATCGAGCATAGCGCGTGGCGATTTGAGATGGACGACATAAATATCTGTGGTGCCGAGATCCGGCAAAATCACCGTTGCCCGCAGCATCTCACGGCTTGGGCTGAACTCTTCATTCACACCAAAGCGGGCTGCCAAAGTGAAATCAAGCGGAACATAGGCGGATTCAAGGATAGGAAACTGGCTGGCTAACATCACCACACTTTGATTGGCGACATAGCCCTCAATTGAAGGTTCACCTGCTTTCGCAAAATGAGAAAAGCCATGCGTAGCCAGTTGCGCTTGCAGAGCATCGGGGCTAAATACCTCCTGCATGCCAAGCAATTGCGGCTGTACTACGTTGACCCAATCGGATAACCACTGCTGTTTTAACTGCCACTGTGCTTGAGTGTAGATGCTATCAAACTCATGGTATGCCAGCGGCGGCTCGGCATAGTTAAACAGGTTGAGCGTGGCAATCTTGACCTCAAATGTCATAGCAACGGCTTAAATCAAAAGTTCCTTTACTAGCATCTTAGGTCAGTGTGGGTATTTGTAAAGCCATAGCGAGGGCGACATATTTCGCAAAATAAGGCGGTTAGCACGCTGCCCTAACAAGGCTATGATGCCAATCGATGTGCAAATTGAGCAGCAGACGCAAGCAGACAGGCCTTACTGCGACAGCATTAGCGCAGCAAGGCCAAACAGCAGTAGTCAAAATTGATAGCGAGATATCACTGCGCTTGAATGTAGTCCACGAAACGTTGCATTACCGCACTATTTGCCAAAATACGGCGGTCAAAATTTTGCGTTGCCGGTGTTTCGCTACAGGCGCCGACTTTGGCACCACTGCGCACCAGCCAAGCTTCAAATGAGCTATCAAAGTGATTGAAGATAAACCCATTTTCCACCGGGCAACCGTCAATATCGTCATCCTGAGCAACATCAAAATACTCTGACAAAGCACCCAGTAGCTGCTGGCTGAACTTGCCAGGCTGCTGCCGTGGTTCAAACGAGTAAAGATAGGTGCGGGTTTGCAGTACATCTTCGTGACAGGTCAAAATGCCATCTTTACTGGCAGCTTGGATCAACTGCCCATGCTCCAGCAAGATTTTACCTTCAACGGTTGGCTTAGCGTCATCCACGCCCGCGAGATAACCGCGATTTGGGTTTTCGCCAAAGATATTAAAGCGGTGACCTTTGATAAAGCCAGTGGGATTATTCAGCGGCAACAGGGTTAAATTAACCCGCTCGAACAGCTCGGGTGACACACTAGAAAGAAAATGCAGCATTCCCCATGGACCGGCAGCTTCTTCGCCGTGGAAGCCAGCGCTAATGAGAATAGATGGTAAGCCAGCAGAAGCATTGGGGGATTGCAGCATCATAATCGGCTGCCCTTCAACTTTACCTAATACTCGTTGCTGCAAGTTAAGTCGCTGACACTCCTCGTTTAACAACGCCATAAAGCGTTCAATGTCATTGTTTGCAGTTTCAAAAATATCAGATTGCCAGCTATAACGCTGATAGGGCGAGCGACTCATGAGTAAAATCCTTTCAACTAATTCGCTGCTATCTTAGCAGCTGTTTTTGCGAATTCCTTGCACTTGATGCGGCGCATTATTCACTTTGCTGCTTTTCTGGCCCAAGGATATCGCCATAAATCTCCACCACCTGTGTGGCTTGGCGCGCCACCTCTTCGAGCGGTAAATGGGAAGGTTTCCCCGCTAAGGTCAAATGATGACTTTCATCGCGTAATTGGCAGTAAATTTGGGTCAACGCCTGAGCGCACATCACCGGCAGCAACTCCAAATCGGCGGCAACCTCAAAAATGCGTACGTTATCAGACCAGACACACAACTCGTGATATTGCTGGGCATGTGCCAGCACTAAAAATTGGGCAATGAATTCAATATCAGCAATCCCACCTGGGCTTTGCTTTAGATCGAACATCCCTTTCGGCACTTTAAGCAGATGCTCACGCATCTTCAGCCGCATCTGATGCACTTCGGTGGCCAAGGTCTTGGTATCGCGGCTGCGACTCAGCACTTCGGTGCGAATATCAGCAAAGCGCTCGGCCAGCGCCGCATCACCATGAATAAAGCGTGCTCGCACCAACGCTTGATGTTCCCATGTCCAGGCTTGTTCGCGCTGGTAATCAGCAAAGCTGTCGATGCTACTGACCAGTAAGCCAGAAGCGCCGCTCGGGCGTAAGCGTAAATCCACTTCGTAGAGGATGCCGGACACGGTGCGCGTAGAAAACAGATGCTGAATACGTTGGGCTAACTTGGCATAAAACAGCCCGACTTCAATCTGCTTATCGCCATTTGTCATCCCTTCCGGCGCGTTATGTAAAAACACGAGGTCGAGATCGGAACCATAACCCAACTCGATGCCGCCGAGTTTGCCATAACCCACCACCGCAAATGCCATATCACCGGCTTCTACGCCGTTTGGCGTGCCATAACGTTCGGTCAGTTGCAGCCAAGCGTAATGCACCACTTGCTCAATCAGGGCTTCAGCTAAAAAGGTTAAGTGATCGCTGACCTGCATCACCGGCAGCACACCGGTGACATCGGCGGCGGCAATCTTTAACTGTTGTGACAGCTTGAATTGGCGCATGCCTTCCATCAGCTGTTCCATATCATCAGCGGGGATGCGCAGCAGATATTGGCGCAACTCACTGGCGTAATCATCAAGCGAAGTAGTGTTGTATAACTGTGCCGGATCAATCAGCTCATCAAGCAGCATTGGAAAGCGGGCTAACTCGGAGGCAATCCACGGACTGGCGCTACAGAGGCTAATTAACTGTTGTCGCGCCCCCGGATTTTCATACAGCAACTCTAAATAGGTGGTGCGGGTTAGGATCTGTTCCAGCACGCCGCTGACCGGCACAAAGGCATCAACAGGCGCAGCACACAGACCAATCTCTTCCAACAACTTAGGCATTAATTTGTCGAGCGTTTCACGACCACGCGGCCCAATCGAGCGACGCGCAATCGCATCTTTCCACTGGAACAGTCGCTCCGCCAAGGCATCGTCTTCGACGCCATGCTCTTTGAGCATCAACTTGGCATCATTCAGTTGATGTGCGCACCACAGCTGCACAGTCCAACAGTCGTAAGTGGCATCAGTGTTCTCTTCACCGCCGACGGCATCGCGGAAATGACGGTGGATCTTCTTCATCGCCGCTTCGATTTCAGCGCGCAGCTGCGCTTCATTGGCGGTATCGGTGGCATAACACAATCGGTGCCAGCTCAGACCGTCCGACGGCAAGGTTTGGGTTTGTTTATCGTTGATCGCTTGCAACAAATTCTCGACCCGTCGCAGCAGACTGTAACTTTGGCGCAGTTCGTCAGCAGCAAAGTAATCCATTTGATGCAGTTGATACAGGGCGTCAATTGCTTCGTAGATACTCTGACAGCGCAGCTCTGGCTCACGACCACCGCGGATCAGCTGAAAACTTTGCACCACGAATTCCACTTCGCGAATGCCACCCGCGCCTAACTTGATGTTATCGGTCAACTGGCGACGACGTACTTCCTGGGCAATCAACTGTTTCATCCGCCGCAACGAGTCGATGGCGGAGAAATCGATATAACGGCGATAGATAAACGGACGCAGCAAATCGTGCAGTTGATCTGAGTATCGGTTCCACGGCCCTAACGCACGCGCTTTCACCATGGCGTAACGTTCCCACTCACGCCCCTGCTCTTGATAGTAATCTTCCAACGCGCTGTAACTGACCACCAGCGGGCCACTTTCACCATAAGGGCGTAAACGCATATCAACGCGGAAGACAAAGCCATCTGTCGTGACCTGCCCAAGCAGATTTACCAAGCGCTGCCCCATACGGATAAAGAATTGTTGGTTGTCGAGGGTGCGGCGACCGCCCACAGTTTCACCATGTTCTGGGAAGGTAAAAATCAGATCGATATCGGAGGAGAAATTGAGCTCACGGCCACCGAGTTTGCCCATCCCGAGGATCATCAACGGCTGCGCTTGGCCATGTTTATCACACGGCATCCCCAGCGAGCTGCACATCTCATCATAAAGCCAATCACGGGCGGCAATAATCAGCGATTCGGCCAGTACCGAGAGATCGAGTAACGAATTTTCCAGCGGAGCAAGCCCCATAAAATCGCGCCATGCAAGCCGCACCATCTGCTGATTACGGTATTGGCGCAATTTTGCTTTAGCATCTTCTTCGTCGTGAACATCGCGCATTAGCTCAGCGATATGACGGGCAAAATGCTGCCGTTCAGGCACGTTAAATTCTGTCTCGAAGAAGTCGACAATCCAGTGTGGATGACGCAACAGTTGCTCAGCGACAAAATCGCTCAAACCGAGTACATGGTGTAACTGGGTTAATTGCTGTGCCGTCAAAGACTGCCACTCAGGCCATACTTGCTTGAGATCTGCTAGATATTTGTCAGCCGCTTGGTTGAGCAACTCAGACTGGTATTCGCCCCGCTCTAACGTCATTACCGAATCGCCCTCGCTAAAATTCGTTCGACATATTATGTCAATGTATGCTATAGATCAGCTCACTCTGGGTTTGTATCATGCATCAAAATTTGTTGATATGGTGCAGAGATATAACAGGCAACGCCTTTATCAGTCGAACAGATTACACCAACTCTAGGCCGAGGCATATGGTCGGATGAGAACAGAGTGTTTCGTGCTGATGATTTATAAACAATGGAGATGACATGGCGAGGATTTTTATCCGGATTGTCGGCGTATTACTGCTGCTATCGCTTACAGGATGTGGTGATGACACCGCTGAACGTATCGCGCAGCTGCAACAAGCAGATAATCAACGACTCAGTCGCTTAAGCCAAATGTTGGATAATGGCGAAATCCGCAACGCGATGCTGCTCAAGCATTACACTGAGTTATTAGCCAGCGAACGCAGCGATCTTAAACCGCTGCTCACACAGCTGGGCTTAGACGCCACCGCTGAGGGCCCGATGTTTAAGTCGCTGCAACAACGGCTGAGCGATGCCAGCAACAGCGCCAACTTTCCCGATAAAGCCACTCAACTTGCCGAACTGCAAAATATCTACGAGGCGGCAGATCCCACTCAATATAACGATATGTTGTCCGATCCTCTGAACGTGGTGGCCGATATGTCCAATGGCACCTTAGCGCGGGTAAACGCCATCAGTAACGAAGCCTCAAAGCTGGCAAATGGTGCTGAAAATTACGGCGCGGGTAGCCAATTGGTCGGTAACCCATCGTATGGCCATTGGCGCACTGACAGTAGCGGCATGTCGTTCTGGGAATGGTATGGCATGTACTCGATGTTCAATAACATCTTTAATCGCCCCATTTACTACGACAACTGGTCACGTCACCGCGACTACAGCTATTACAACGATGTTGGCCGCTATCGCTATTCTTCGCCGGAGCAACGCCGGACGCAGGATAGCGTTTATCAACGCACCAAGAAAAGCTTTGATTCTCAGGGGAAGCGCTTTGATAGCCCGTATGCCAAATCAAGAACTGGCTCAAGTGCGCTCTCTCGCCAAAGCACCAGCACCCCAAAACCAACCACCTCGGCAAGTCAATCGAAGAGTAGCAGTAGCACCTTCCGTTCTAACTATGCCAAGGACAGTAGTTTTAGAAACTCCAGTTCCCGCACCACTCGTGGTATTAGCCGCGGTAAATAACTGACAAAGAATTAAGGAACGACAATGACGCTTTTTCAGGACTTCGGTATTACTCAAGAATTGGTGACCATGCTGGCCATTGACCTTGGCATTGCGGTGTTACTGCTGACGGTTATCCGCTACATGCAAGGTTGGAGCGCTAAGGTCAATAGCAGTGACGAACTGGCAGTACGCGATAATTTTGCCTTTGGGATTAGCACTGCCGGTGCGGTTGCGGCGCTGGGGATTGTGCTCACTGGCGCCATTACTGGCGCGGCAGCACATACCTACGCCCAAGAAGCGATCGGCATGGCAGCTTACGGTGTATGTGGTTTAGTGCTGATTAAATTTGGCCGTTTTATTCACGACAAAGTCGCGTTAAATCAAGTGGATAAAACTGCTGCGATTTTAAAAGGCAATATTCCCGTCGCCATTGTGGATGCCGCCGCGGCAATGGCAACCGCGCTGGTGATCCGCGCGGTATTGCTGTGGGCTGAAGATCTAACCGTAAACACTTTTATCGCCATTTTTAGCGCCTTTATTGTGTCGCAGCTGATGTTAGTGGTGTTGACGCGCGCGCTGGAAATCACCTATCGCCGCCGCAATCTCGGCCAAGATCTGCAGCAAGCGCTGCAAGAAGGCAATACCGCGCTGGCGATTCGTCATGCCGGCAGTATGATTGCCATGGGCTTTACCTTTAACGCCGCCAGCCATTTTATGCTGTATGAGCCAACGGCTTACATGACCAATCTGTTTGGCTGGTTTGTGTTTTCCTTGGTGATGTTGTTGGTACTCAGCATTTTGCTGTGGCTGGTGAAAAAACTGGTGCTGGCTCGCATCAACCTGTCGGATGAGATTGAACGCCAACAAAACATCGGCCTTGCTGCGGTTGAGATGGCCATTAGCATCGCAGTCGCGATCATCATGACTGGATTGATGGCATAAGCTGATGTCCACCACTCCCATGCAGGCGCAATCGCGGCGTGGTCCCCATTGGTTTGATGACATGTTGCTGCTTGGCATCATGGGGGTTCTCGCTGCTTGCGGTCTTATCTACGAATATCTGTTATCCCACTACGCCGGACGGGTACTTGGCGCTTTAGAAGCCGCCATCTACACCATGATTGGCTTGATGATTGTATCGATGGGCTTGGGTGCCTTTGCGGCACGGCATATCAAGTCCGCTTTCACTGGCTTTGCCTTGCTTGAACTCACCGTTGCCTTTATTGGCTCGTTAGCGATTTTGGCAACCGCAGCCATTATCGGCTTTGGCCATGAACTGCCGAAAATCGTTGCAGAAACCCTCGGTTTACCACCCGATCAACTGCCCAATGGCGGCTTTATTGGCAGCTTTCAAAAGTTGTCCGTCTATCTGCCGTATGTCTGGGGCGTGTTGTTGGGGTTGATGATTGGCATGGAGATCCCCCTGATTGCGCGGGTTCGTCAAGCATTGTCAGAAGAACACCTGTTGCATAACGCGGGCACCATTTATGGCGCGGATTATATTGGCGCTGGTGTGGGTGCAGCAATTTGGGTTGGCTTTATGTTGGCACTGGATACTCAACTGGCCGCCTCGATCACCGCCGCGTTTAACTTGCTGGCTGGCCTAGTGTTTATTCTTCGTTTTCGCGACCGCATTAGCGCCGCAAACGGGTTGATAGTCGCCCATACGCTCGTTGCTGGCGTGTTACTGATGCTGGCTATTAAAGGGCCATTTTGGGAGCAAAGCTTTAATAATTTGCTTTACCAAGACAAGGTGATTTACGCCAAGGCGACACGCTTTCAGCAAATCAACTTTACCGAACGTTTGATGGGCAACCAGCAAGCGCCAGTGTATTCGCTCTACCTCAATGGTCGCTTACAGTTCTCATCGATTGATGAGCATATCTACCATGCGTATTTAGTCCACCCAACCTTGGCAGCCAGTGCCCGCCAGGACAATATTTTGGTGATTGGCGGTGGTGATGGTTTGGCGCTAAAACAGATTTTTAAATGGCAACCCAAACATGTCACACTGGTCGATTTAGATGCGGAGATGATCAAACTCTTTTCCGAGCCACCTGCGGATATGCCGCAGCGACTGCAACAGGCGCTACTGCAGTTAAATGGCGATGCCTTTCATGAGCCGCGAGTCGAGGTAATGATTGCCGATGCCTTTAACGGAGTTGATAAGCTGCTGGAGCAAGGTAAAAAGTACGACGCCATCATTGTGGATCTGCCCGACCCTTCGCACCCCGATTTGAACAAGCTCTATTCCGACCTGTTCTATCGTAAGCTCGGGCAACTGCTCAGTGGTGATGGCGCGATGACGATTCAATCCACCTCACCTTATCATGCTACTAAAGCCTTTTTATCGGTCGGTAAAACCTTAACGGCGGCAGGTTTTGATACCAAGCAATATCACCATAATGTGCCAAGCTTTGGCGAATGGGGCTGGACCATAGGCACACTGCGCGGCCAAAACGCCCAGCAACGTTTAGCGAGTATGCAACAACTGCCGGTTGAAGATGAATGGCTTACCGCTGGTTTAGTACACGCGGCATTTGAATTTCCGAACCATTTTTATGACAAGTTAGACCAAGTGCAGGTCAACACACTTGGGTCGTTGCAGCTGTATCACTATCACCAACAGGCGTGGAGTGATAATCAAGGCATAGCGACATTTTAAATATCCGAGATAACGCTTGACATAATATGTCTCAGTGCTATCTTAATCCACAGACATAATATGTCAGCGAGGAGCAAAATGAATATTCACACTATTGCCAACCATCTGAACGGAATTGGCGACAACAGCTCTACCGGTTTTCGGTTTGACTGTTACCCCATTGATGGGGACGTGGAAGTATTACAAGTGAACGTGGTTGGCCGTGAAGAGATCCCGATTTTCGTATCGGTCACGGAAAACCAAGTGCTGTGCATTAGCTATCTGTGGGGTGAAGAGGAAGTTAAGCCTGAAACCCGCACTGAAATGTTCGAAACCATGTTGGGGCTGAACATTCCAATGCCACTCTCTTCATTCGCCAAAATTGACGACAAGTATGTGCTATTCGGCGCCTTGTCACTTGAATCCAGCTTGCTGGAAATCGAACAAGAATTGTCAGTGCTTTCAGACAACTGTTTGGAAGTTATCGACGAGTTGGTCGACTATTTGAAATAAGGAGCCACATCATGGGTATTTTAAATAAAATTCTGACCGCATTTCGCGGCGGCGCCACTGAGATCGGCCAAGGAATTGTCGACGCCAACGCCACCCGTATTTTTGAACAAGAGATCCGCGATGCTGAAAAGCATCTCACTAAAGCCAAACGCGACCTAACCGATGTGATGGCAAAAGAGATGCAAGCAGCACGTGAAGTAGAACGTCTGAAGCGTTCTATCGCAGAACATGAAGGTTATGCCACCCAAGCGCTTGAAAAAGGCAATGAGCCACTGGCGTTAGAAGTTGCCCAAAAAATTGCTGAGCTGGAACAGCAACTGGAAGAGCAAACTACGGCGAACCAAAGTTTTAGCGACCATGCCGTTCGTTTGAAAGATCTGGTGAAGAAAACCGAGCGTCAATTGGCTGATTACCAACGCCAACTGTCGATGGTAAAAACCACCGAAAGCGTGCAGAAAGCAACCGCTTCAATCACTGACTCATTTGCGTCTAGCAACTCTAAGCTGCTGAATGCAAAAGATTCACTGGAGCGTATTAAAGCACGTCAGCAACAATTTGATGACCGCCTGAAAGCAGCTGAAACGCTGGAAGATGAAAACAGCGATAAGTCACTCAAGGCCAAGTTGGCTGAAGCTGGTATCGGCGAACAGAAAAACAGCGCCAACGACGTACTGGAACGTTTGAAAGCTAAGAAAGGAGCCTAAGGATGGGCTTCTTTGGCAAGCTGTTTGGCAGCGATGAGAAGCAACCGGCACGGACGCTAAACCATCCATCGCAGCTTAACGTCGGCGATATGATCTCCCTCGACGACAGTTTTGCCCTGCCTCCGCAGTTGCGGGGGCAGCAGTTACGCGTTGAGGCGGTCAATACTTATGAATTTGAGCGCCAACACTCTCCTGAATGGGTGCTGAAAGGCAAACTTGGTGATACTCTGTTTATGGGACTCGATGAGGACGATGAAGTCTGGTTGAGTTTCTCTATTAAACTGCCCCGTGCGGATGTTGAAGCACTGTTCGATATGGATGCCTTTGCCGAGATTTTTGATGAACCAGGCAAAGCCCAATTGGCACCGCTGCCCATCACATCAGCAACCGCTGACTTTGAACAGTGGCTCGGCCAGCAGTACTATCAAACAGGTTTCGCCCAGTTCGGATACTTCCATAGAAAAGACTATCGCAATGGTAAACCGTCTCAATATATGGAAAATGATCCGGGTGAACCTTTTGAATCCTATGAGTTATTGGATAGCCAAGAAGCTCACGCCATCGAGATTGAAGTGTACGAAGGCGGCGACACAGATGTGATGCTGACCCTCTACCGTCCGTTGAGTGATATTCGCGAGTATTGGCCCGGAGAGTAAAGTTCAATGAGTAAAGACCACCCGTTACCGGAAAAATGGCTGCAGAACCAAAAGGCCGCCAAAGCCACTCAAGTCGCCTTCGACTTGGATGAAAATTTCCAGTACTCCATTCGCAAAGCCGCATTGGATACGGGGGTTAGCCCATCAGATCAAATCCGCATGATTTTGGGGCTGAGCGTCGCACGCCGCCCCAAACGTCCGCGTCTAACCGTGTCGCTGAGCGCTGAAGACTATGTGCAATTAGCGGAAAAATACGGTCTCCCCGTCGAAGCCCAGCTCGACATCAAAAAGCGGGTGTTAGAAGACCTCGTCAACTACGTGAAAGAACAAGACTGATTTTGCCGTTTACAGGCGAATGGATTCTTTTTAACCTGTCACTATGGTGACAAAAAGCCCAACCACCTCATGGCACATAAATACCGTTGGTTTGTAGCAAAGGAGATTGTCAGCCCGTTTGAGTTGGCAATGATGCTGTTATCGTTTATCTCAGTGATTCTGATCATCCTGATGACGTTTGTGCCCATGGATAAAGAGACCAAACGCTTACTGTTTCTTATCGATACCAGTATTTGCGTGATCTTCTTATTGCACTTTTTTGTCGGTCTGTTGCAAGCAAATGACAAAAAAGGCTTTCTCAAACTGCACTGGATCGATTTTATCGCCAGTATTCCTGCCATCGAACCGCTGCGTTTTGCTCGACTATTCCAAATTTTACGGGTTATTCGGCTGATCCGAATGAGCCGCTCAATCATTGCGGTACTGCTCAAACAGCGGCGACAAGCCACCCTCGCCAGCCTTATGGTGGCAATGGTGACGATTATTGCCTTCTCTTCGGTAATGATTTTGTTAGTGGAAAGCGGCATCGACAGTGCCAATATCAAATCTGCGGAAGATGCCATCTGGTGGTCGCTGGTGACTATCTCAACCGTTGGCTACGGTGATTTTTACCCGGTGACCACCGTGGGCCATGTGATTGGCGCTATTGTCATCGTCTGTGGGGTGAGCTTCTTCGGGGTGATTTCGGGGTATATGGCCTCGTTATTTGTCGCCCCAGATGAAGAGGAAAATAGAGAAAGCCAACGCAAAGAGATGCGTGAGGAGTTAGCCGTAGTTCTCAGCCGCATGGAGCAGAATCAACAGCAGATGATGAGCGAGATTACTCATTTAAAACAGGCTCTTACTGAGGCTAAATCGCAGCAAGCAAATCCCTCGGCACAATCCACCCCATCAGATTAAGCCGAGGAATAAGCCTCTTGCGCGTGATTCTACGCCGCTTGCGCCATCAGTATCGCTAACAGCTGCAATTGCAGTTGGCCGTAACGCACATCGTGTTGCAATGCAGTCAATTTCTGCGCTGGCGCCAAGCTTGATGCGGTTTGGGTTTCGCCAATTATCCACAAGGCTAAACCACTTATCGCCTCATCCAATGCCCGCTCACCGAGAACTCGCGGTAGTGCTGCCTGTAACTCGGCTAACCATTGCCAATACTGCTGAGCTAACTCGCAGTCATCGCCAAAGCAATAAATCGCCTCTTCTAACAGCTGCCAAGCGCTTAACCACTCAGTTAAGTTCATATTGGTCAACACTGGCTGAGTTGGTTGCTTAGCCTGTTGCTGCCCAGATAAGCGATAACCGCGCTGTGCCTTGCTCGCTTTGCCTAATCTTACGGGCACCACCGCCGCCACTTGTTTAGCTAAGGTAAGTAATGCGTTGGCATCACCGGAAAACAGTTCAAACTCCAATTCACAAATAGGCTCTTGTTTACCATTGGCCGCGACTGTGCCTTGGTCAAAAGCCACTTCTACTTCAGCATCAGCGCGCTGAATTAACCAAATTGTTCGCACAAAGTCAGTACTAAAAATGCAGCGCAGTTGTTGCTGCAACGCTGCCACATCAGTGCCTTCTGGCCAAATTTCTGCCGGGAACAACGCCAATGTAGGTTCTTCTGAATTGATATCGACATTGTATTCAGGGCGGCTATGAAGACCACCGACCACCTTACCTGCGGTTTTAATGGTTTGCTCCAGCGCCCCATTGCAACCGCGCACGCGCAAGCCCATATCCAACTGACGTAACGCCAGTGATGGCGTATCAAAATAGCGGTTTACTAAGGTCTTCTGTTGACCCGCTTCAACGTTGGCTAACTGATTAACGGTGGTTTTTAAGGCGCTAATGGACTCAGGCGCCAATAATAATTTCAGCTCTATCTCTTGTGGTTGTGCATTGTTCGACATCGGCTAAATCGCTCACTCAGTCATGAAATCATCATAAAATTGTCACACATACACTTATATGTCACACAATTGTCATAAAAGTGTCTTACTCTCTGCGCGCTTGATATATAACCCAAATAAATTAAAACTGTGGTTATGTATGAAAAAACACAGTTTCAATAAATGGGCGCATGGGGTAACATTCGCCCGCGTTTCCAATAGTGGAACTAAGCTGAGTAGGTAAACGGCTATGCCAGTAAACTCTATTTTAGGCGTGTTCGCCAAGTCGCCGATTAAACCGCTGCAAGAGCATATCGACAAAGTATACGATTGTGCATCTTTGCTGGTACCTTTTTTTGAGGCTGCCAATGCCGGAGATTGGGACAGTGCAGTCACCATTCGCAAAACCATCAGTCAGGAAGAAAAAGACGCTGATACATTGAAGCGTGAAATTCGTCTGACATTGCCCGGTGGTTTGTTTATGCCCGTTGAGCGAACCGATTTGTTGGAGCTGTTAACCCAACAAGACAAAATCGCCAACAAGGCAAAAGATATCTCTGGTCGAGTGATCGGCCGCCAATTGCTTGTACCACAAGCAATTCAAACTCCTTTCATCGCCTATCTACAGCGTTGTTTAGATGCCGTAGCACTGGCAAAAGAAGCGATTAACGAACTTGACGATCTGCTCGAAGCGGGCTTCCGTGGCCGCGAAGTAGAGTTGGTTGCCAAGATGATCAGCGAGCTCGATATCATTGAGGAAGACACTGACGATCTGCAAATTCAGATCCGCCGTCAACTCTATGCATTAGAGCCAGGGTTGAATCCAATCGACGTAATGATTCTATATAAGGTAATTGAATGGGTCGGAGACCTAGCGGATCTTGCGGAACGGGTTGGTTCTCGTCTTGAGCTGATGTTAGCTCGCGTTTAAAAAGAATAACATTACAAGGTTACAGTATGGTTGAGGTATTAGTAACTAACGGTCCTTGGTTGATCGGAATTGCTGCTGTCTTTGGATTTCTTATGGCTTGGGGTATTGGAGCCAACGACGTAGCAAATGCGATGGGCACATCTGTGGGTGCCAACGCAGTTACCATTAAGCAAGCGATTGTTATCGCGATGATTTTTGAGTTTGCGGGGGCTTACTTAGCCGGTGGCGAAGTGACCAGCACAATCCGTAACGGCATTATCGACTCAAAGTTTTTTGTTGATACTCCAGAACTGCTGGTTTACGGCATGATTGCCTCGCTGCTTGCAGCGGGTATCTGGTTGGTTGTTGCATCTGCGCTTGGCTGGCCGGTATCCACTACTCACTCAATCGTGGGGGCGATTATTGGTTTTGCGGCTGTGGGTGTTGGCAGCGAGTCTGTTGCTTGGGGCAAGGTAGGCGGTATTGTAGGATCGTGGATTATCACCCCTGCGATTTCCGGTTTTATCGCCTTCTCCATTTTCCAAAGCGTGCAAAAGTTGATTTTCAATACTGATGATCCGCTGAAAAACGCTAAGAAATATGTCCCATTTTATATGGCAGTTGCCGCGTTTGTGATGTCACTGGTGACTATCACTAAAGGGCTGAAACACGTTGGTTTAAAACTGGAACCCGTTGAAGCCTACGGTTTAGCAATTGCGATTGCCGTTGTTGTAGGTATCTGCGGTAAGTTTGCCATCCAACGTTTGAAAATGAACCCTAAGAATGAACGCCAAGCCAACTACAACAACGTAGAAAAGGTGTTTGGTATTCTGATGATTGTGACCGCTTGCTGTATGGCATTTGCGCACGGTTCAAACGACGTTGCCAACGCGATTGGCCCATTGGCTGCGGTAGTTTCAGTGGTCAGTAGCGGCGGTGAGATCGCCAGTAAATCACCGTTGGTGTGGTGGATTCTGCCGGTTGGCGCGTTTGGTATCGTATTCGGCTTGGCTATATTTGGTAAGCGCGTAATGCAAACCATCGGTAAGAATATCACTCACTTGACCCCAAGCCGTGGTTTTGCGGCAGAGCTGGCAGCAGCAAGTACAGTGGTGATTGCATCAGGTACTGGTTTGCCAATCTCTACCACCCAAACACTGGTGGGTGCGGTGCTCGGTGTGGGTATGGCGCGAGGTATTGCGGCCATCAACATCAACGTGGTGCGTAACATCGTAGTGTCCTGGGTAGTGACGCTGCCTGCTGGCGCTGGCTTGTCTATCCTGTTTTTCTTCACCATTAAAGGTATCTTCGGCTAAACCCAACTGGCTGAGTAAAATCAGGAAAAATCAAGTTGATAAGAGGGAAGCTCAGCGCTTCCCTCTTGCATTTCTAAGGCAAGATCCCCTAGCATGGACGCAACACTTATTGAGAGAGACTTGACCCGTGCTGAGAGGGATTTTACTCCTAGGAGCATTAGCGTTCGCATCGGTTGCTAGTGCCGAGGAACAAGCTGGCTATATTTCTGACGACATTTATATCTACATTCATGGCGGCCCAGGCAATCAGTTCCGTATTTTGGGCAGTATTGAAGCGGGGCAACCGGTCACTGTCACAGGTGAAACCGAGAGTGATTACAGCAAAATTGTTGACCATAAAGGCCGTGAGGGTTGGGTTAAAACAGAATTTTTGACAACCCAGCAGACATTGCGCTTTCAGGTGCCAGAACTGCAAAACCAGCTCACCGAAGCGCAGCAACAGTTACAAACCGCCATCAGCGACAAAGCCAATGAACCGGAGCAGCTCAGTCAACTGACCGCCGAGCTGGCACAAGTCAAACAAGCCTTGGCAGAAGTGACTCATGCACGCGATCAAGCACAACAACAGCTAACGGCGATACACGATGATGCCCAATATAAGATGTGGCGTGAAGGCGGCATTATTGCAGCAATCGGCGCACTCATTGCGGTAATTTTGGTGTATCTGCCAAGACCGCGTTCTAAAAAGCGCGATCGTTGGTTTTAAGCGTACATAAATCAATACAAAGGCGATGTTTTCAAACATCGCCTTTTTTATTTTTACTATGTAAATCAATTTGAAAAACCTAGTAACTAAACAATGATCCCAATAACACCCAGATAAGTGCTATAGCTCACATTTTGTAGGTATAATCGCTGCGCGTAAGCGCCTGATGTTCAATAAAAACGATAAGCGCTGGCTGTATATTTGAGATGTTTAGCAGACCCTAACTGCCTTCTGGCTTGGATGGATAAAAACTATGTTTAAAGCGAGCGAAGTACTTGCTGGCTATTATGACAATGCCACTCTCGACCAACTCTTTAGCGCCATCAGCGACAATTACATCGTTGATGAAGAGCTGTACCTACAAGAGTTAATTCAATTGGTGCCCGCCGACGATGCAACCGTCACTAAAGTGACCCAAGCGGCACACGATCTGGTAAGCCAAGTGCGCCAGTACGACAAAAAAGGCTTAATGGTCGGTATCGATGCCTTTTTGCAGCAATACAGCTTAGAAACTCAGGAAGGCATTATTCTGATGTGTCTTGCTGAAGCACTGCTGCGGATCCCTGATGCTGCCACCGCAGATGCGCTGATTGATGACAAACTGTCTGGTGCTAAGTGGGATGAACACCTATCAAAAAGCGATTCGGTGTTGGTCAACGCTTCTACCTGGGGCCTAATGCTGACCGGTAAAATCATCAAGTTGGACAAAAACATTGATGGTACCCCGAGCAACTTATTGAAACGTTTAGTCAACCGTGTCGGCGAACCGGTGATACGCCAAGCTATGTATGCCGCGATGAAAATCATGGGCAAACAGTTTGTGTTGGGGCGTTCAGTTAAAGAAGCCCTGAAAAATAGCGAAGCGAGCCGTAAACTCGGTTACACCCACTCCTACGACATGCTCGGCGAAGCAGCGTTAACCGCCAAAGATGCGCAAAAGTATTATAACGATTATGCCCATGCCATCGCCGAACTTGGCGCGAATCAATACGATGAAACTGAAGCGCCACGCCCTACCATTTCTATCAAGCTGTCGGCACTGCATCCCCGCTATGAAGTCGCCAACAAAGAAAGAGTGATGACTGAGCTGTATGCCACCGTCATCAAACTGATTGAACAAGCACGCAGCCTCAACGTGGGCATTCAAATCGATGCCGAAGAGGTGGATCGACTTGAACTGTCGCTCGAACTGTTTGCAAAGCTTTATATCTCTGAAGTCGCCAAAGGTTGGGGCTTACTCGGCTTAGTGGTGCAAGCCTACTCTAAGCGCGCGTTGCCGGTGCTGCTGTGGATTACCCAACTGGCCAAAAGCCAAGGCGATGTGATTCCGGTGCGTTTGGTGAAAGGCGCCTATTGGGATAGCGAACTGAAATGGGCGCAACAAGGGGGCGAAGCGGGTTATCCGCTTTATACCCGCAAAACCAACACTGACTTGTCATATTTGGCGTGTGCGCGGTATCTGTTGTCTGAGAAAACCCAAGGGGTTATCTATCCGCAATTTGCGACCCATAACGCACAAACAGTTGCGGCAATCATGAATATCGCCGGAACACGCCAATTCGAGTTCCAACGATTGCATGGCATGGGACAAGAGCTGTACGACACACTGCTGGCAGCCACCGACAAACTCACGGTTCGAATTTATGCGCCAATTGGTGCCCATAAAGACCTACTGCCGTACTTAGTACGCCGCCTGCTGGAAAACGGCGCCAATAGCTCATTTGTGCACAAACTGATTGACCCGAAAACCCCGATTGAGTCACTGATCCAGCATCCAGTTGTGGCAGCACGCAAATTTACTACCCTGGCCAATAACAAAATCGCCCTACCTACCAATATCTACGGCGGTGAGCGTAAAAACTCCAAGGGATTGAATATGAACATCATTTCTGAGTCGATGCCGTTCTTTAACGCACTTGAGCGCTTTAAATCACAACAATGGCAAGCCGCACCGTTAGTGGCAGGCAAGAGCTTGAGCGGCACCGCACAAGCTGTGTTGAGCCCTTACGACACCACCGAACAAGTGGGCAGTGTGATTCATGCCGACGATGCCGCGATCGAACAAGCACTCAGTAGCGCCAGCGTGGCATTTAGCGATTGGTGCCGTACACCAGTAGCACAACGGGCAACAGCATTGCAAAAACTGGCCGATCTGCTGGAAGAAAACCGCGAAGAACTGATTGCCCTCTGCACCCGCGAAGCAGGTAAAAGCTTGCAAGATGGTATCGATGAAGTGCGTGAAGCAGTTGATTTCTGTCGTTACTATGCCATCAACGCGAAAAAGATGATGAGCAAACCTGAACTGCTGCAAGGCCCCACAGGTGAGCTCAACGAACTGTTTTTGCAAGGTCGTGGCGTGTTCGTTTGTATCAGCCCATGGAACTTCCCGCTGGCGATCTTCCTTGGCCAAATCACTGCCGCGTTAGCTACCGGCAACACCGTTATCGCCAAACCGGCCGAACAAACCTGTTTGATTGGCTATCGCGCGGTGCAACTTGCCCACGAAGCAGGTATTCCAGCTGACGTGCTGCATTATCTGCCGGGTGCTGGCAGCGTTGGCGCTAAACTCACCGCAGATGAACGTATCGGCGGCGTATGTTTTACAGGCTCGACGGGGACTGCCAAAGCCATCAACCGTGCTTTAGCAAATCGCGAAGGCGCCATCATTCCGTTGATTGCCGAAACCGGTGGCCAAAATGCCATGGTGGTCGACTCCACCTCTCAACCTGAGCAGGTGGTCAACGATGTGGTCGCGTCATCATTTACCAGCGCTGGTCAACGCTGTTCAGCACTGCGAGTATTGTACCTGCAAGAGGATATCGCTGAACGTACCTTAGATGTGCTCAAAGGCGCAATGAACGAGTTAAGCATAGGCGATCCGAATCTGCTGCAAACCGATGTTGGTCCCGTGATCGATGCAACGGCGAAATCGAACCTTAATGGCCATATTGAGCACATCAAGCAGGTTGGTAAACTGCTGAAGCAGGTTGAACTGCCACCCGCCTGTAGTAAAGGCCATTTTGTGGCGCCAACGGCGGTTGAGATCAACTCAATCAAAGTGCTGGACAAAGAGCATTTTGGCCCGATTCTGCATGTGATTCGCTACAAGGCGGCCGACTTGCCGAAAGTGATTGATGAAATCAACAGCACAGGTTTTGGTTTGACGTTGGGCATTCACAGCCGCAACGAAGGCCATGCGCTGGAAGTGGCTGATAAAGTCAATGTGGGCAACGTCTATATCAACCGTAACCAAATTGGTGCGGTTGTGGGGGTACAACCTTTTGGAGGTCAAGGGCTGTCTGGTACTGGGCCAAAAGCCGGTGGTCCACACTATCTGCAGCGGTTTGTGACTGAGAAAACGCGCACCAACAACATCACCGCAATTGGCGGTAACGCCACCTTGTTATCGCTAGGTGACGCAGACTAATCACTTCCGTGAGTGTACAAAAAAGCCACCGAACTCGGTGGCTTTTGTTTGGCTAAAACAGCGCAGTTTACGCTACTTTGTCGGCCTCTTTCGGCGCGTACTTATCCATGATAATCGCACAGGCCGCATCACCTGAGATATTCAGCGCGGTGCGGATCATGTCAAACAAACGGTCGAGCGCGAACAGCAGTGGCAAACCATCAATTGGGATGCCCGCTGACAGCAATACCGCCACCACCAAGAAGGTTGGGCCGGGTACACCCGCTTGGCCAACTGCGCCCAGCGTCGAGGTCAAAATGATTGCCGCATAAGCCGTCATCGACAGATCGATGTGGTACATCTGGGCAAAGAAGATTGCCACCAAACCGTAATAAATTGCGTTGCCGGTCATGTTGATGGTGGCACCTAGTGGCAGCACAAATGACGCAGTGGCGTTGCTGACTTTGAAGTCTTTCTCAACGGTTTGCATATTGACTGGCAGAGTCGCCATCGATGACGCGGTCGACAAGGCCATCACCTGCGGCTTTTTCATCAAGCTGATAAATTTAATCGCCGAGACAGACGACATCAGCTGCACCAACAGCGGATAAACAATAAAGCCAAACACCAAGATAGCCGCGACGTAAACCCAGAATAGATCCAGCACCACTTTCAAACGGTCAAAACCATAGGTTCCTACCGCTTCAGCCATCAAACCAAAGACCCCCAACGGCGCAATCACCATTACTTTGGTAATCATCCATACCAGCGCATCTAATACCGTTTGTAAGCCACGTTGCAGCGCTTCAGCCCCCTCACCTTTCACCTTGGTCAACGCGATACCAAAGAAGATGCTGAACACCAAAATTTGCAGAATGTTACCGCTAGTCAGCGAATCAAACACGTTGGTGGGGATCATGCCGATAATGGTATCCACTGCGCCTGGCAATTCACCTTGTTTAGCAGTGATTTCCATCAAATCGTGTGTAGCTTGATTGCTAAAATCGACCGATACACCCGGTTCAAACCAGTGACCCATCAATAATGCCCAGACAACGGCAATGGCTGAGGTGGACAAAAAGAACACAAAGGTGCCAATACCAATTTTACCGGCGGAGGGTGTGTTGCCCAGACTGGCTGAACCCGTGACAATCGCCACCAGTACCAGCGGGATAACTAACATCTTGATCAATGAGATAAATAAGGTACCTAACGGTGCAAAAATTGCGGCGTCAGCGCCCATCAGGCTACCAACGACTGCACCAATCAGCATGGCAATAACCACTTGCACGCCGATGCTGCTAATCCACTTTTTGATTTTCATTATTGTTGTCTTCCAATTGTTATTTTACAGCCTGTAGGAGGTTGACTGTGGGTACAGCTGAAGACGTTAACACAGAAAAACATCAGATTGGATTAAAAACCCGTATCAAAAGATTAAAATCACATTTTACGCTGAAGCAGAGCGCGACTAGGACTAAGGTCAGTAAGCAAATTTAGCAATGGCTTACTATACTTTCGCGGTGACAGCATTTAGGAGCCAAACCATGAGTAATGATATGTTGACCTTGGAAGAAGTCTGCGCCTTGTTAGACAAGACCCCAAGCACCATCAAGCGCTATGCCCGCGAGAATCTGCTATCGAGTGTGCAGGAAAACAATCAGTTACTGTTTCCTGCGGAAGAGGTGCATCGCTATCTGGAGTTTTCCAAAAAGCTAGGCCGCTGATGTGTAAACTCCTGAGCTAAGCCATGAGCCCAACGAAAAGGACGCTATTTGAGCGTCCTTTTGCTTTGTTATTCTGGCGAACAGGGTTTGCTACTGCAGCTTGTTATAAAGCGCACTGTAAGCGGGCTCACTGGCCAACAACTCAGTGTGTGTGCCCGATGCCTTAATCTGGCCGCCATCCAACAGGTGAATACAATCCATTTGCGCCATGCCGGTGAGACGGTGGCTGATCATCAACATGGTTTTGCCCTGCGCATGATTCAGCAGCAGTTTAAGGATCTCTTGCTCCGTACGACGATCCAATCCCTCTGTTGGTTCATCCAGCAGCAAAATCGGTGCATCGCGCAGTAACGCTCGCGCCACGCCAATACGCCGTTGTTCACCGCCTGACAACTGACGTCCACCTTCACCAATCCAAGTTTTAAGCCCTTGGCCTTGCAGCAGATGAGCCAAGCCCACTTGGGTTAACACTTCAGCCAGTCGTGTATCATCCACTTTCTCTGGGGTCGCTAATTGCATATTGTCGCGCAGCGTTCCGGCAAGTAAGGCAACCCGCTGACTCACTACTGTGATAGCCGCTCTTAGGCTGGCTTCATCAAATTGTTCAACGGCCACGCCATCCAGCAGAATTTGCCCCTGTTGTGGCTGCCACTGACGAGTAATCAGCGCTAACAGTGTCGATTTACCACAGCCAGTTTTGCCCAATAACGCTACCTTGCTACCGGCGGCGATCGCTAAGTTCAACTGTTGTAACACCGGTTGTTGAGCAGACGCAAGCTGATAGCCAAAGCTAATTTGCTGTAGGCTGATTGCCCCTTGTGTTACATGAGCATCACTTGTGGCTGGAAAGGTAATATCCGCTTGCTGTGAAGTCAGCTCAGTGACTCTCTCTGCCGCCAATAGACAAGCGGAAAGATGTTGGAATGCCCCCGCTAACGGCATCATCATTTCAAAGATCGCCAAGGCGCAAAATACTGGCAGCGCCATCATTGGCCCCGGCGGCGCATCACTGCCGACACCATCGGCCGCAAACCACAACATTAACAACAGAATCATACCGTGGAACAAAATCAACGCAGCTTGGCTTAAGCCCGTCACCCACGCCATCGCCCGCTGACTCGCCAGCCATTGACGTTCAACTGCATCCAACTGTTGTCGCTGCTGCGTTGCAGCACCAAACAATGCCAGCTCCGCCTGCCCGGCTAACCACGCCAACAAGGCGATCCGGTATTGACGGCGACCTTCTAACACGGCGGTACCCGGCGCTTTGCCTAAGCGATAAAACACCCATGGCAGCAACAACCAAGCGAACAACAAGCCGCCGCAAAGCAGTGCGGCCAACTGCCAATCAAACCATCCGATAAAGCCAAATAACGCCACCAGCATCACTGCAAACGCGGTCAATGGTGTGAGTAAACGCAGATAAAGATGATCAAGGGTATCAATATCGGCCACCAAGCGATTCAGCAGATCGGCGCTGCGCATGCCTGCAAGGTTAGCTTCACTTAGCGGCAATAGTGACTTCCACGCCCACTGACGCAGGTCAGTCAGAATGCGGAAGGTGGCTTCGTGGGTCATCAAGCGCTCGCCATAGCGGCCAGCGGTGCGCGCGATAGATAAGCCGCGCACGCCGCCTGCCGGAGTAAAGTAGTTCATGCCCACGCCCGCCAGCCCAGCGACTGCTGCTGCAGAAAGGAACCAGCCAGAAAGCGATAGCAAGCCGATACCGGCAGCCAAGGTCAACACTGTAAGCAACAGGCCGATACACATCATCAACCACTGACGGCGGAATAAGCGCAGAAATGGCATTAACTGTTTCATGCTGCACCTCCTGCATTGACGCCAGTCTCAATTGTGTTCAGCTCTTCTTCAATATCAGTTTTCGTCGACTCGTCGAGATCTTGAGCGAGAGTATCCACCTGATCTAACGAGACTTGCAGTGGTAACTCGGCCAACATCTGCTGAAATACCCCCGGCTGCGCCGACAATGCGGCCAACGTGCCTTGCTGCACAATTGCGCCTTGCTGCATTACCCATACCTCATCAACCCGATCGAGTTGATCCAATCGATGGGTGATCATCAAACAGCTTTTATCGGTTAAGGCTTGCCATAAGGCATCTAACACCCATTGCTCATTTTGGCTGTCGAGACTGGCACTTGGCTCATCCAGCAGCAGTAACGGCGCCTGCTTGGCTAAGGTTCTCGCCAGAGATAACCGCTGCGCCTGCCCCACCGACAACCCCGCACCAAATTCGCCGATAGTGTGCTGTAAACCGTTCGGTTGCCCGTGCACAAAATCATCAACCCGTGCCTGCTTTAACCAATGCCACAGTGCGTCATCGGTCAGGTCTGTTTGCCCTAATCGCAGATTGTCGGCAATGCTGCCATGAAACAGCTGCGGGTTTTGCCCCAGCCAGCCCAAGCGTTGACGCCAGCTGGCAATATCAAGTTGTTTAAGCTCTATACCGTTAATACGAAGGCTGCCTTCATAAGGTAAAAAGCCCAATAACGCATTGAGCAAACTGGTTTTACCGGCACCGCTTGGGCCCACTAATGCCAGCTTTTGCTGCGGCTGAATGGTGAAAGATAACGGCCCAACTAAGCTCACCCCATCCATGCTCAACACACTGAAGTTTTCGGCAACAATCGTGAGTTCGCCTTGCGGCACTGGAGTATCCCCAAACGCCAACGGCTCAGGGGCGTTGAGCAATTCCATCAAGGCTTCTGCCGCGCCAATCGCTTGCGCTTTAGCATGATAGTGACTACCCAGATCCCGCAGTGGTTGATAAAACTCTGGCGCCATAATCAAGATAAACATGCCGGTAAACAGTGAGATAGGCGCGCCATAATGACCAAAATTCAGCTCACCGAGATAGCTAAATCCAAAATAGACCGCCAGTACTGCAATTGATACCGCGGCAAAAAACTCCAGTACCGCCGAACTTAAAAAGGCCAAGCGCAACACCGCCATAGTACGTTCGCGAAACTCTTCTGACGCCTTGGCAATCGCTCGCTCTTCGGCGGCGGCGCGGTTAAACAGTTTTAGAGTCGACAGCGCTTTTAAGCGATCCATAAAATGGCCGCTCAGTTGCTGTAATGCGCTGAAGTTACGCCGGTTCGCATCAGCCGCGCCCATGCCCACCAAAATCATAAACAGCGGAATTAACGGCGCAGTAATAAGCAGGATCAGCCCCGCCGCCCAGTTTAATGGAAAGGCACAGCAAAGAATGATCAGCGGAATAAAGCCTGCTAGGCTCATTTGCGGCAGATAACGGGCGTAAAAATCTTGCAGATCTTCAATCTGTTCCAACACGATGCTGGCCCAAGCGCCTGCCGGTTTGCCATTGATATACGCCGGCCCCAGTCGCGTCAATTTACTCAGTACCACCTCACGAATGTGGGCGCGTAAGCGCAAACCAGCTTCAAAACTGACCTTTTCGCGACTAAACGCCACCAAGGCTCGCAAGCCAATCAACAATGCAAAGGCGGCAATATGTGGCACAAATTCAGCGCGGGCTTGCTGTTCAATAATCACGCCATGCAGCACAGTAGCCAGCAACCATGCTTGCACCACCAGTAATGCACCGTTAAGCACGCCCAACATCATCGACAATTTAAGATATACACCACAGGCGCCTTTTTGGTTGCGTAACCACAGAGCCAGTTGATTTTCGAGGGATTTATCCATGAAGTGAAATTAAAACAGCAAGTTAGTATCAGTATGACGCCAAACACTCGTTAAGGTTCACAGCGCTTGACCCACGGCCATCAGTTCGATAGGAGCCAGTATCGCAGGCCTTAGCAGCAGAATAAACCTCAACCGCCGTTTTTGTTGCTGAAGGTGCCCGACCAGCACAGACATCAGCCCCGGTCAGCAAACTGAGTAAACTTGACCATCACCACCCTTGAGAATGGCGAACGACGGCCTTTTGCTGTAAACTTGCCGCCCGCCCAACATCGGGCGCTTTTAATCTTCGGCCCGCGGCCAATAACTGAGTATTCTGCATGAGTTTTGCCTCTCTCGGCTTATCTACCCCAATCCTAAATGCCATCACCGATATGGGTTACAGCAACCCATCGCCCATTCAAGCACAAGCGATTCCAGCGGTATTGGAAGGCAAAGACGTGATGGCCGCTGCACAAACTGGTACAGGTAAAACCGCCGCGTTTGGCTTGCCAATGCTGCAACTGCTGACTGGCGGCCGTCGTCCAGCAGCTGGGCATATTCGCGCACTGATCCTGACGCCAACCCGCGAGTTAGCGGCGCAGATTGCTGAGAACATTGACCTATTCAGTAAAAACCTACGCTTACGCCATGCAGTTGCGTTTGGTGGGGTATCGATTAATCCACAGATGTTGGCGTTGCGACGCGGAGTAGATATTCAAGTGGCCACTCCGGGCCGCCTGTTGGATCTGTACCAACAGAACGCGATTAAATTTGACCAACTGGAGATGTTGGTACTGGATGAAGCTGACCGCATGTTGGATATGGGCTTTATTCACGACATCAAACGTATTCTGGCACTGCTGCCGCGCAAGCGACAAAATCTGCTGTTCAGCGCTACCTTTTCGGACGATATTCGCGCCCTTGCTAAAGGCCTTGTGAATAACCCGGTGGAAGTGTCTGTCACACCACCGAACAGTACCGCAGAGCGCGTCAGCCAAACCTTGTATGCGGTGAATAAAGATCAAAAATCAGCTGCATTGATTGAGCTGATTCAACGCGATGATTGGCAACAAGTCTTAGTGTTCTCGCGCACAAAACACGGCGCCAACCGCTTAGCTAAAAAGCTCGACTCGTGCGGCATTCATGCAGCAGCGATTCATGGCAACAAGAGCCAAGGCGCACGCACCAAAGCACTGGCCGACTTTAAAGCTGGTGCGGTAAAAGTGTTGGTGGCCACCGATATCGCCGCTCGCGGTTTAGACATCGATCAACTGCCGCAAGTGGTTAACTTTGAATTGCCAAACGTGGCAGAAGATTATGTGCACCGCATTGGCCGCACCGGCCGCGCAGGTGCATCTGGCCATGCTGTATCTCTGGTGTGTGATGAAGAGTTAAAGCAGCTAAGCGACATTGAAAACCTGCTGCGTGGCCATATTCCTCGCCAAGAGCTGCCAGGTTTTGCCCCAAGTAAGCCGCTGCCAGAAACCCGTTTGCGTGTTGATGGCCCGAAAAAGCCGAAAAAACCGAAGAAGCCCAAAGTGGTGCTCGATGACGCAGTAACCGCCGACAAAGCACAGGCGAAGCAACCGTCTGATAAAGCACCACAGGCGCAAAATGGACAGAAGCTGCAACGCCGTAGACCAGAACGCGCAGGCACGGCTAAAAACAGCAATGGTGGCAACGCAAACGCGAAACGTAAGCCAACCTCAAACGGTGGCCAGCGCCGACAAGAAGGTGCACAGCCGCAAGAGAAAAATGGTGCCGCACGAGGCAAACCACAAGGGCAATCGCGGCAACAGGCTGGGCAAAGCCAAAGCCAAGACTCACACACTAAAAATGCGCGCTACAACAGCAGCCAGCCTAAAAGTGCTAAGCAGCCAACAGCGCAGCGTCGAGGCAATCAGCCACAAGCAAAACCGCAGCGTTAAGCCTAATTAGCACTCAAAAAAAGAGGAACAGATGAATACCATCGTTCCTCTTTTTTGTTGTGAGTCTCTTTATTGCAGCGATAGCGACTTAACTCGGCACACCAAAACGCACCAGCACATGCCACAACAGTTTAAGTTGCTGCATCACCTCTCCTTGTCCGCCAAACTCACGCCAATTCACCGGCTGTTTACTGATCGACTCTGCTGCAACGCCGATATCCACCGCCGTCAGATAGCCATCTCGCGCAACTCTGGCGGCTAATGCTGGCATCTGCGCACCACGAAAATCATTCGGCACCAACGCTAACGCCATGCGATAACCTTGATGCCAACAGAGTTGGATGTTGTAACGCTGGCATAACTGCAGCATTAAGCGCTCAATTTCAGTGCCGCGATAACAAGGGTCAACCACCAGATGGGAGATATCGCGTTCCAGCCGTAATTCACCGTGATATTGCGCCTCAATGTAATGATCTAAATCGCCACTCATTGGCCGTGAAAAACGCTCGCTAATGCTTTCCGGCAACTGCTCACACAGATATTCCACCAAGGCTGCTGGACGCATTGGATAACAGCCGAGGGCAGTATCACGTTCGAAGCTTTCGTTAAATAACGCGGCAAACACATCTTCAAAACAGGCTAAGGTGCCACGCTCTTTCGGTTCACGACAGGAATCGAGGTAACAAAAAGTGCATTGTTCCATCAGTTGCGGTGTCGATAGCAGATAACAGCTACCAAACCGCGCGGCGGGGCCACTTTGGTGCAGACCAATATCCAATGCACCATATTTGGGGCGGTTACGTGCGCCAACGTAGCAGTCACCAAACTGTTGGTTTTCCCAGTGATCGCGAATGCCGCCGAGTTGCGGCGACAACTTACCGTTCGAGAGGCGGGTTTCAAACTGGGTGCGATAGACGCCGTCATTGAGCAGCCCCATAACCACCGGCCAGCCACGGCTATCAAGCCGATCGGGATGAAAGTGAAATGCAATACGACCAAACTCGCCGAGGTTAAGCAGAGCGTGATTTAGGCGCGGCGTGGCAATGGCAGACATCTGCTGCACGTTACGGATCAACGCCAATGCTGCGTCCCGTCGCGATAACGCTTGCTGCCGAATAAATTCAAGAGCGACCATAACCTTGCCTTCCATTTGCCTGATCTCTATCAAGATACTGCAATTACAGTGTTTTTGTTAGCCTAGACAGAAGGATCTTCAGCGGAGATTCAGATAAAAAAAAGCCGATGGGGAAACCATCGGCTTAACGCAACATGAAGACCTGAGAAGCACTCAGGCAAGTAGGTGCTCAATGACTTGAGCGATACCACTAAACTCTGGGGAAGCCGTGGTCAAAATTGTCACAACAAACAAATTAGGAAAACATCCAAGCAAACACTGGGGCGAAAATCACCATCACAATGCCAGCAAAAATCATGGTTAAACTGGCCACCACACCTTCTTGTTGACCAATCTCAGTCGCTTTCGCAGTCCCAGAACCGTGAGCACTTGCACCAAGCGCCACACCTTTACCAAGTGAGGTGTGGATTTTAAATAACTTCATCAGCGGCTCACCGATCACCATGCCGATAATGCCGGTCAGCATCACCATCAATGCGGTCAGCTCAGGCACGCCGCCAAACGCACTGGTCGCTTGCAACGCAAATGGGGTCGACACTGAACGCACCAACACGCTATGTACTAACTCATCTGGCAGCGGGATCACTTTGGTCAGCAACCACGTCGAGGTTAAGCCAAACATCACCCCCGCAATCACACCACAGGTAATGGTGAGCGGATACTGACGGATTAACTTGCGTTCGCGATAAATCGGAATCGCAAAAGCAATCGTCGCTGGCGCTAATAAGGTGACTAACCAATGGGTGTATTCAAAGTAAGTGGGCAGCGGAATCGACAGCAACACCACCAGAATTACCACCACAACGGGCGCCAAAATACTCGGCAATAACCACCAGGTTTTATGGCGTTTATACATCGCCTTGGCGATGTAATAACTGCCCACCGTAATGGCTAAACTCAGCAGCGCTAATAAAGTTGACTGATTCATTTTTCAGCCGACACCTGCTCAGCAAGGTGCTGCTCACGTTGATGTTTTACGAGCTGACGCTTGAGATGCTGTTTGCGCTCAAAACGAAACACGCGATCCACCACAAAGCCCGTACCCAACAACACTGAAATCACCCCAAGCACAATGGTCAGCAGAATATTGAAGCCATACTGTTTTAACAGGGTTTCGTACTTCAACACCGAGATCATTGGCGGAATAAAAAACAGCAATAAGTCACCGATAAACCATGCTGCACCAAGTTGTAGTGCTTTCTCTGGAATAATTTTGAGCGCCAGCGCCAACAGCACCACCGCGAGGCCGAGTACACTACCCGGAATTGGTGAGTGTAATGCCGTCGCCACAGCATGCGCCGCCCAAGCCATCAAACAGATCACCGCCACTTGCAACATAGCGAGGCTGATTTGAATGCTTTGGCGTCTGAGTAAAGCAAATCGCGCTGTGGAATGAGCCAGATGCATGATTGGTCTCGGATAAAATTGATAGCGCAATTGTAGGGTGCTATTTTAGATAAAAAAAATGAATATTATTAATACAAAACATTCCAAAGGGTTATATTAGTGGATCTTAAGGTTATTCGCTATTTCATAGAAATCGTCGACAACGGTGGATTTGCCAAGGCCGCCGAGGCGATTCATATCACTCAGCCCGCACTATCTAAAGCGATTACTCAGCTCGAGTCAGATCTGGATTTAGTGCTGTTAGAACGCGGTAAACGCGGCAGTCAACTGCGCCCAACCGCGTCGGGACAAGTGGTATATCGCTATGGCAAATCATTGCTGAATACCCGCGACGAAATGCTCAGTGAACTTGCGGCACAACGGAGTTTGCTGACCGGTGAGTTACATCTTGGCCTAGCCCCCTTAGGCAGTGCCGAATTATTTACCCCAGTCATTAGCCGCTATCGCGCGCTTTACCCCAACATCAAAATGCAGTTGCTGGTTCGTGGTGGCACCGAACAAACTCAGAAGTTGAAAAAAGGCGAAGTGGAGCTCGCCACCGGGATTATCTCCTTAGACGATAATTTTGAAGGCTTCTGTATTCGGCGCGATCCGATGATGGTGGTGTTACCGCAGCAACACCCTTTTGCCAGCGAAACTGAACTTAGTCTCAAACAACTATCTGAAGACCCGCAGATTATCTTCAATGAAGAATATGCCTTACATGACTTAGTGCTGAACGGCTGTGTGCAGCGCGGTTTTATGCCCAAAATCGTCACCAAGGTCAGCCATCCTGACTTTGGTGTAGCCTTGGTTGCCGCCGGGACTGGCGCAATGATCATGCCGCGCTTTTTGGCCACTCGCCATCAAGTGCCTGGGGTGGTGAATGTGCCGTTGAGCCAACAGGATCTGATTTGGGAGCTGTCGATGTATTGGCGCAAAAGCCACACGCTTTCGTTTGCGGCGCTGGCGATGGTCGAGCTGGTGCGGGAATATCATGTTGCAGATCACTAAGCCGCGATTACGGCTGGGTATGGCGATGTGGTCGCTGCCGCAGTGGCAAAAATCGTTACAGCAGGGTTGCCGCACGCCCGCAGAGCGACTGATGGCCTACGCTGAAAAGTTTGATAGCGTTGAAGGCAATACTAGCTTTTACGCCCTGCCCGATGCCAACACTGTGGCCATGTGGGCGGCGAGCGTACCAGACAGTTTTCGCTTTACCTTTAAATTGCCAAAAACCATCACCCACGATAAGCAATTGCAGCATTGCGAGTTAGAGCTCAACGAGTTTCTGCAGCGGATGGCACCACTGCAACCCCATACCAGTATCTGGAAGATCCAACTGCCGGCGCAATTTGGCCCAGACGCACTGCCCCACTTGGCGACTTTTTTATCGCAGCTGCCACCTGAGTTCACGACCGGCGTGGAAGTGCGCCATCCTGCGTTTTTTGCCAAAGGCGAAGCGGAGCAACAACTCAACCGCTTGCTGCTGCAGTACAACAGCAACCGCATCATCATGGACAGTCGGCCGATTTTTGCTAAACCCGCTACCAATGAGCTGATGCGTGATGCGCAACGTAAAAAACCACGAGTCCCGGTACACGCCATCGCCACCAGCGATATGCCCATCGTCCGTTTCATCGGTGACTTAGAGCAAACGCAGAATGACGCTTTTTTCACGCCTTGGTTAGCCAAACTCAGCCAATGGCTTAGCGAAGGTAAAACGCCGCACCTGTTTGTACACACCCCAGACAACATCCATGCACCGGAACTAGCCCACCGACTTTACCAACAGTTACAGCAACATATTGCCAGCCAGCAGCCGTGGCGGCTCGACGATTTAGCACCACTGCAAAACTCGGAGCAACAAAGCCTGTTTTGATAACAAAATGGCACATTGAAACTCAGGTTTAGCTGCGGCGTTGCTGGGTATTTCCGACTATGCTGAAATGAATTGGCGAATTGATTTTGGTCGGTACTGCTCATGCTCTCCAAAGCGCAATTATCACAACTGCTCGATAAACTGCCCATTCCGGCGTATCTGCTTAATGCCCGCGGGAAATGCCTGCAACGCTTTGGTGCGCAAACAACCACAGCACAGCCTGAGCTGATACAACCGCAAATGGCACTCGCGGAACTACTGTGCCCTGAAAAATGTCAGTGGTTATTAGCCCAGTTGCAACAGGTGTTAACCTCAGCCCAGCCGCTAGAAGTGGCTTTTACAGTGAGTCAGCAGGAGTTACTGTCCCCCCATCTTTTGGCGGCACCGAAACGCTGGTTTAACGCCCAACTGCAACCGCTAGAGTTTCCCATCAACAGCGCCCAACTGGTGCTGATGCAGCTGCAAGATGTGACCTTGTATCAACAGCAACTGGAGAAGTCGTCGCACATTGATGGCGTCGACACACTGGCGAATCTTTATAGCCAACGCCATATGGATAAAGAGCTGTCTGCCTATTTTAGCCTGTATCACCGTCATCATGCCCAATCGAGCTTAGTGCTGTTTGAACTGGATTACTTCAATGAGCTCAAACGTCAATGTGATGCCGCGACCTGTGAGCGAATTATTGAGTTGGTGGGGAATATCAGCCTGAGTGCGATTCGCCAAGAAGATCGCGCATTTCGTTATCAACAAAATGGCTTTGTGATTTTAATGCCCTACACAGATGCTGAACACGCTTGGGGGCTCATCGATCGCTTACGCCAAACACTGCATCTTCGCCTGTTGGATATGGATTTACCGCAAGCCTGTACCTTTATCAGCGGTGGCCTTAGCCAATTTCATCACAGCGATCAACGCTATATCGATGTGCTCAGCCGCGCCGACAGTGGCTTAATCCACGCCAAAGAGTTAGGCCATAACCGCATCTGCATGGAACAGCTACATTAAGCAAAATCCTTTTTGAGTGAGCACCTTAGCCATAAAAAAACCGGTCGAGTGACCGGTTTTTAGTGTGCTTGCGGTAACTAATTACGCTTGTGGGCGCATCGCCGGGAACAAGATCACATCACGGATGGTGTGGCTGTTGGTGAACAACATCACCAGACGGTCGATACCAATACCTTGACCCGCTGTTGGTGGTAAACCGTGTTCCAGTGCAGTGATGTAGTCTGCATCGTAGAACATCGCTTCATCATCACCCGCATCTTTGGCAGCAACCTGTGCTTTAAAGCGGCTGTCTTGGTCTTCTGCGTCGTTCAACTCACTGAAGCCGTTGGCCACTTCGCGGCCACCGATGAAGAATTCAAAACGGTCAGTGATGAATTCGTTGTCATCGTTACGACGTGCCAGTGGCGAGATGTCCGCTGGGTAGCCAGTGATGAAGGTCGGTTGCATCAGCTTAGGCTCGGCGGTTTCACCGAAGATCTCTTCCAGCAATTGACCACAGGTCCAGAAGCTTTCGATATCCAAACCGACTTCTTTACCCAAAGTGCGCATAAATTCCAGATCTTTAACCTCCTCGTAGGTCATTGCTTGGATTTTGGCATTGTCTGGATTGTAGTGTTGAATCGCTTCCAACATGCTCATGCGCGCATATGGGCCACCGAAATCAATCACATGTTCACCGTATGGCAGTTTAGTGTCGCCAGTCAGTTTCAACGCAATTGATGACAACATCTCTTCGGTCAGATCCATCAGATCTTTAAAGTCTGCGTACGCCATATAGAATTCCATCATGGTGAATTCTGGGTTATGACGTGGTGACAAACCTTCGTTACGGAAGTTACGGTTGATTTCGAACACGCGTTCAAAACCACCTACTACCAAACGCTTCAGGTACAATTCTGGCGCAATACGCAGGTACATATCGATGTCCAGCGCGTTATGGTGAGTAATAAATGGACGCGCAGAAGCACCGCCTGGGATGACATGCATCATAGGGGTTTCCACTTCCATAAACTCTTTGCTTTCCATAAAGCTACGGATAGCACCAACCACTTGTGAACGCATTTTAAACGCATTACGAGATTCTTCGTTCACAATCAAATCAACATAACGTTGACGGTAACGCATCTCTTGGTCGGTCAGACCGTGGAATTTTTCTGGCAATGGACGCAGTGCTTTGGTCAGCAGTTGATATTCATCCATATGCACATACAGCTCGCCTTTACCAGACAAGTGCAGTTGGCCTTTAACACCGATGATGTCGCCGATATCCAAACCTTTGTAGCGCTCTTTCAAGTCAGCTTGCACTTCTTTTTCAGCGTACGCTTGAATGCGGCCAGACACGTCTTGCAGCACCAAGAAAGGCCCACGTTTTGCCATCACACGGCCCGCAATCGCGGTGGTGAAGCCCAGAGATTCCAGCTCTTCCTTAGTCTTATCGCCAAACTCAGCTTGCAGCTCAGCCGCCTTATGGCTACGACGAAAAGTGTTCGGGTGACCATTAGCAGGACTGCTAGTGCGGATTTGGTCCAGCTTAGCGCGACGTTCCGCGATCAGTTTGTTTTCATCCAAATGTTCAGTCATTTTCAGCGTCTTCTCTGTTACAGCCCTGATTTAAGGCTGGCTTCAATAAACTTGTCTAAATCGCCGTCTAGTACGGCTTGTGTGTTGCGGGTTTCAACACTGGTACGTAAATCTTTGATGCGCGAGTCATCCAGCACGTAAGAGCGGATCTGGCTGCCCCAACCGATATCAGACTTCAGGTCTTCGGCGGCCTGCTTCTCGGCATTTTGCTTCTTCAATTCCAACTCGTACAGCTTAGCTTTCAACTGCTTCATCGCAGTATCTTTGTTTTTATGCTGTGAGCGATCGTTCTGACATTGCACCACGGTATTGGTGGGCACGTGAGTAATACGTACAGCAGATTCAGTACGGTTAACGTGCTGACCACCTGCACCTGAAGCACGATAAACGTCGATACGTAGATCGGCAGGATTGATATCGATGTCGATAGAATCGTCAATTTCAGGGTAAACGAACACAGAGCAGAACGATGTATGGCGACGACCACCTGAGTCAAACGGTGACTTACGCACTAAACGATGTACACCAGTTTCAGTACGCAACCAGCCATAGGCATATTCACCGGTGAACTTGATTGTGGCACTCTTGATACCGGCCACATCACCGTCTGAAACTTCAATGAGTTCAGGACTATAGCCGTGATCTTCACCCCAACGCAGGTACATACGCAGTACCATGTTGGCCCAGTCTTGGGCTTCAGTGCCACCAGAACCAGATTGAATATCAAGGTAACAATCAGACGCGTCACTATCACCAGAGAACATACGGCGGAACTCGAGCTCAGCCAAACGCTGTTCTAGTTCGTTCAGTTCACTGCTGGTTTCGTTAAAAGTATCTTCATCTTCTTCTTCAACGGCCAGTTCTAACAAACCTTCGACGTCTTCGAGACCAGAGGTTAAGTCATCAATAGTTTCAACGACAGTTTCAAGGGCAACCCGCTCTTTACCGAGCGACTGGGCGCGTTCAGGGTTATTCCAAACTTCGGAGCCTTCGAGCTCCCTGACAACTTCTTCTAGACGCTCTTTCTTGGCGTCATAGTCAAAGATACCCCCTCAGGAGTTCTGTACGCTCTGACAGCTCCTTGATTTTGTTTTTGACTGGATTCACTTCAAACATGTGATTTCAATTACTCGATTGGAATGTTACTAACGGAAATTTGCAAACGCGGGATTTTAACTCAAAGGCGTGTCAAAACCTATGCTGCGGCGAAATTTAAATCGAAAAAATGGCAAATTGCAGCAAAAGCAACAAAGCTTTTTAGCGCTGAAGTTGAAACTCGACCCACAAATAACAAAAACGGCGCCCGAAGGCGCCGCTATATTAATCTAATCGATGATTAGACGCGGAACTGATTCACCAAGGCGCCCAACTTATCACCGCTCGCGCTGACCTGTTTACTGACATCCGCAGCAGACTGGCTGGTTGCCATCAACGCATTCACAATCTCTTGAATTGCATAGACATTCCGGTTGATTTCTTCCGTCACAGAGCTCTGCTCTGTGGCTGCTGTCGCAATTTGGGTACTCATATCATTAATGCTGGTCACAGATGAGGTTACTGCGCCCAAACTGTCGGAAATCAAACGTGAAGCCGACACACTGCGTTTACAGTTTTCTTGGCTTTGCTCCATCGCCGTTACAGCGCTGGTCACCAAACTGTGTAGTTCATTGAGCATCTCATTGATTTCAAGGGTGCTGGCTTGAGTACGGCTGGCGAGATTACGCACTTCATCGGCCACCACCGCAAAGCCACGGCCTTGCTCACCGGCTCGAGCCGCTTCAATTGCCGCGTTCAATGCCAACAAGTTAGTTTGCTCAGCAATGCCACCAATCACAGACAACACGCTGTTAATTTTCTGCGATTGCTCATGTAACTTCTGAATGTGCGATGCGGCGTTATTGATTTCGCCCATCAGCGCCGAGACTTGCGTTAATGAATCATCGACACACCCTTGCGCTTTGGCCACTTCAGCAGAAGCATCCTGTGTCGAATCAGCCACTTGGTTAGTATTTGCAGCCACCTCGTGTGCCGTAGACGACATTTCGGTAATCGCAGTCACCACTTGCTCCGTCTCGTGGTTATGACTGGCCAACTGACGCGCAATCAACTGGTTTTGGGTTTGTATTTCATGAGATGCCTTCACCACATCATTGGTGGCGTCAGTAACGTCACGAATAATTCGCTGCAGCTTGTCCACAAAACGGTTAAACGCACTGCCCAATGCGGCAATTTCATCGGATCCCGTCACCGGTACACGGCGGGTCAAGTCACCTTCGCCTTGCGCGATATCATTCAGGTTATCCAACATGTTGTTCAGTGGCTTCACCATGCGGTTACTGAACACTGTGATGATAACGGCGGTCAGCAGCACTAACACCAAGGTAGAAATCGAAATCACCCACAACTTGCTGCTCATTTCGCTTTGCGCCGATTGACGGTAGATGCCGACCGCTTCATCGATATCATCGTAATAAGCGCCAGTACCAATAATCCAATCGGTACCAGGAACAGGTTGGACGTAGCCCAATTTTTCAATCAGCTCAGTGCTGCCGGGCTTTTGGTAATAGAATGTCAAAAAACCATCTTGCTGGTTGGCGCTTTTTAACAGACCTTGGACAATCTTGATCCCTTTCGGATCGGTCATGTTGATCTGCTCTGTGCCTTCTAGCTTAGGTGATAGACCGTGAAAAATGTTACGGCCTTGGCCGTCATACATGTAGAAATAGCCTGAATCACCGAACTTAGCATCACGCAGCGCAGCTTTAAAATCACCACCTTGCTGTTGCTGGAACACCACAATCTGTTTAGCAATTTGGGTGACATGCACTAACTCTTGTCGACGCTCTTTAATCAACTTGGCACGAAAATCAGCCACTGAGTTGTCGAGCGTTTGCAACTCCATTTGACGAGCAAACAGCGAGGTCACGATAGTAACGATTATCAAAGGTAGAAGCGCCAAAATCATGATTTTGGTGCGAATGCCCAAGTTATTCATAGGAGAGTCTCAACTACACGATTAGATATTTCTAATTATAGTGTGAAACTTGATTACTCAAACTGGAACTTGTCACAAAAACCAACATTTTAGTGAAATTAAGCAAACTTTAGTTTCAATAACACAGAAAATGTTAAATTTGTGGGCGATTAGCAGTTTTCATTCTAAAAATTTGCTAAGCACATAATTTAACCAGATTTTCTTTGTAGCAGTACTAAAACTTCGTAATGGTCTGTGTGCGGAAACATATCAAACAGCTGCGCCCTTAGCGTTGCATAGCCCTGCAAATGGCCCAAATCTGCCGCAAGAGTTTGAGGATTACAACTGGAATACAGAATGTAGTTGGGGGCAAACTGGTTGAGAGCAATGCTTAACGCTTGGCCTAAGCCCCGCCGAGGTGGATTCACAATAACCAGATCCGGCACTTGCCCAGCAGACTGTTCATCCGCAAAGCTGGTCGAATCTAAGGCGTTAAACTCAACCTGTTCAAGCCCAAGCTCTTCGGCAGAGAGTCTGGCACATGCGATGGCTTCTGGCTCAATTTCAATGCCGGTCAGTTGAGTGGTTTTATCGGCGCAGTGCAATCCAAAGCCTCCTACCCCGCAAAATAGATCCCATAAGCGAGTTAGCTTCAACGGGGCTAACCATGCTTTGGCGGCCGCATACAGTTGTGCCGCCACTTCAGGGTTGGTCTGAAAAAAGCTTTTCGGGCGAATATAGAGCGGAATGTCGTTAAACACTTCGCGCAGGCGCGGCTCGCCATGCAGCCAGATCTCCTGCTCACCTTCCAAACGTGCCATATGCACAGGCTGGATATTGGCTGTCACCAATTTGATCTTAGGAAACTCCGCCAGCAATGCGGGTAACTCACGCTCGATGCGAGGAATTGCCTGTTCTGAACGCAACACAAAGCGCAGCATGAACTCGCCGCTGCAGTGCGCTTGGGTTAACAGAATAAACTTAAGTTCGCCTTTGGCTTTGTCGACACGATATGGCGGAATTCCCGCATGTTGAATAAAGGGTTCCAACCGTGCCAGCAAGGATTGCATCGATGCTGGGTAAAGTGGGCAATGGACTAGACTTACCGCTTCACCACTGGGGCTGACAATCCCTAAAATCGGCTGATGTGCCGCGCCCAACGCCACCATTTTCGCTTTGTTACGAAACGCTAACTCAGGCCCAGCAACGGGCGCAAGCCATTCACTGATTGCAAACGGAGTCAACAGTTGTTGTAGCTGTTGTTGTTTGTGCTGCAGCTGTTCGGCTAACGGCATCTCAATGCGCTGACAAGATTGGCATTTGCCTTGTTGGAAAAATTGGCACGGGGATGGGTTGTTCACGCAATACACCTTTTAACTCAATGGGGCTTGGCGCGGTAAAGCGCTAAGTGGCGGCAAATGTACCCTGTTTGCCGCGGAAAATCACCTCTTGGAAGCCTTACCAGCGGAGCTTCACGCGACAATCTGAGATTATGCTGATTCAAATAAGCTGTCGGTCACTTGATCGCACAAGCGTTTGAGTTCAGCTAACAGGGTTAGCTCAACGCCAAGTTGGCAGAACATCTGTTCAGGCACGGCCGCAGCTTGCTGCTTTAATATGAGACCTGCATCAGTCAACTCAATGACGCGCACACGTTCATCCTGCTCACTACGGCCACGCTTGAGCAGTCCTTTGGCTTCTAAGCGCTTGAGTAATGGCGTTAGGGTACCCGAGTCCAGATGCAGTTTTTCACCGAGATATTTGACGCTGGCACCATCGTTTTGCCACAGCACCAGCATCGCCAAATATTGGGGATAGGTGAGATCCAGTGAATCTAACAAGGGACGATATGCGCGCACCATGGCATTAGCAGCGCGATAGAGCGAAAAACACACCTGATTATCGATGCAAAGAAGCTGTTCCACTGACATTTGCGACATCGAAGTAACACCAAAACACAATTAAATTGCGCACAATATACTTACATTCCGCCTAGAACTCGAATTAACATTGCTCACAATTTAATTCATCACAATATAAAATTAAGCCATCAACATCGGAGTATCATTTATGCTGTACCTAATCTCAGCCACTGCGAGTGTCGGACGTCAAGGTTAGGTTGAAACCGATGATAAACTGTTAGCTGTCGCGCTTTTCTACCCGAAACAGGTGGGAGGCAGTGGCAACACTACTAATCCACAACAGTTATTTTCCGCAGGTTATGCCGCCTGCTTTTCCAACGCTTTATTGTTTTTAGCCAATAAACAAATCTGCCGTTGGCAAAGGCTACTGTCACTTGCACTATCGGTATGCTCAGCAACGAGGTGGTAGTTTTGGCCTCACCGCCGCCCTAGCCGTAACGCTGGATTTGCCCGACGAAGCAGCAGAACAATGAGTACGCCACGCCCACCAAGTCTGCCCCCATTTAAACGCAATATCAGGCAATGTTGACGTTGCGCTCAGCGTCAACGGTAATTCACTCTAAGCTAATGAATGACCAATATAATTTTCCATTATGTTGGTCATAATTTTGGCGCATTACGGAATTTCAACACCGCAACACCACCCGTCAAAAAACCATCTAATTTATTGTTTTTTATAAACTAAACAGTTTCAATTTTTATTTGGAATAGTTTGCTTTTCAATTGTAAATGTTCTAATTTCATCCACCAGCGGCAATCTAGGTCTTCGTATTTGCAAGGAGGGCAAGTGATGCGTGCTATCGCACTTAGTACAGTATTGATACTGTTGTTTTCTAAATCAGTGATGGCGTCATGTAGTGACCAGCAGCAACTCGGACAGGTCGAATATCCATCCAATAGCTCCTATTTCAACGCCCAAGCATCAAATAAGCTCGATGAGATTTCTAAGGCGACGCATGATAAAGGGAATGGCTATTTAGTATTAGAGTTCAACCTGTTTCCGGTGGCAGCTGATAAGAAACTACAGCAATACAATATGTGGTTGGCGAATCGCCGTATCGAGCGGGTAAAGCAGTATTTAGCTAAATCTAAGCTGACAACGCCGATTGTCACCCGCATTAAAACGGCAGCACCAATGGAACAACGCCAAGTAGATATTGTATGGTGTTCGCTCTCTGGTGAAGCACCACAGCAAGTGATTAATCACTAATAACAAAATCCCAGCCCTAGTTGGATGACAAACCAAACTGAGGACTGGGATGTTGTATTTCTCTGATTATAAGCGGAACCGCCCCACCTCTTTTTGCAACGACTCAGCCAAACTCGACAGCTGCTGCGCTTTTTCAGTGGCGACCACCGATTCATCGGACAAAGTCATCGACACTTCACGAATCGATTCAGAGTTACGGCTAATCTCACTGGTAACCGAGGTTTGCTCTTCTGCTGCAGTAGCAATCTGGCTTGCCATTTCAGAGATATGATGAATCGCGTTGTTAATCTGCTCTAAACTACTGCTGGCAGATTCGGCATCTTGCACACTGGTTTCCGCCATGTGGTGACTGTGCGCCATCGAGGCGACTGCTTTTGATGCGGTTTGCTGCAGGGTTTCAATCATGGCCTGAATTTCTTGGGTTGACGCATGGGTACGCTGCGACAGCACTCGCACCTCATCCGCCACTACAGCGAAGCCTCGGCCTTGTTCACCGGCGCGTGCCGCCTCAATTGCCGCATTTAAAGCTAACAAGTTGGTTTGTTCGGCAATGCCACTGATGGTCAACAAAATACTGTTGATCTTTTGCGAGTGGTTATTCAGTTCACCGATGATTTGGCTAGCATTTTCAACTTCTTTGGCCAACCCATGAATTGATTGCTGACTTTTTACCACTTGTTGCTGGCCATCAACGGCTAAGGACACCGCATCTTGCGCAGTTTGTGCGGTTAACTCTGCATTGCTGGCGATCTCTGCGGTGGCACTCGCCATCTCGGTCACCGCGGTGGCCACCATTGTGATTTCATCTTGCTGAATCGCAATGCTTTGATTGTTTTGTTCCGCAGAGCGACGGGTATCTTGTGATTGGTTACCTAACTGCTCTGAAATCTGCCCCATACGACTGATCATGCCGTGCAAGTGCTCAACAAAGCGGTTAAAGCCGCCAGCGAGCACCCCGATTTCATCATAGTCTTTTTTAATATCAATCCGAACGGTGAGGTCACCCGCCCCTTGCGAGATATCATTGAGCGCTTGAGATACTCGCTCTAAATCGCGGAACTGAGCCTTAAATACTAGGAATAGCACTACGCCCAGCACGAGTAGGAAGGCCACGCCCACCATCGACATCATCCACGCTAATGAGGTCGCCGTAGACATGATGCTGCTCTTGTCCAACACAAACATCAGCGCCCAATCGGTATTGGGCACATTTTGCACATAGAGCAAGCTATCGGTGCCTTTGAGATTAAACTCCTCAAGATGATCCGAAGCTGCCCGCTGGCTGAGCCAACTGGCGCTGAAATGCGGTTCATGGTCGGTAATCGCTTTGCCATTTAACGCATCATTGGGGTGACTGATCACCAAGCCATTCCGCTCTAATAACACGCCATAGCCATCGCCCGGCAATTTGAGTTTGCGCACTGAGTTAGTGAGTTCTTCAATAGTCAGGTTCGCTGCGGCGGCTCCGACAAATTGCCCATTGACCATCACCGGATTGGAGATAGTCACCACCAGCTGTTTCATTGTGGCACTCACATAAGGAGATGAGATGAACACGGCGCGGGTTTCTTTGGCGCCTTTGTACCAGGGCCGAATGCGCGGATCGTAACCCGCGACATGTAGGCTAGGATCTTGGCGGTACATATTGCCCTGCTCGTCACCATAGTAAGTCAGCCCGAAAATCATGGCTTGATGCATCTCCATCAAGTAAGGCGTGACATCTTGTCCTTGCTGTTTTTCTAGTGTTTGCGCCAGTGATTTGACCGCATTTTCACGGTCTAACATCCACTGCCCCACCCCGCTAGAAAAGGTATTAATCAATTCGCGCACTTCTCGCTCAGTGCTATTCATGGCATTGGTTCGAATGAAGTAGGACGACATTCCCACCAGCAAAATCACGGTAAACAACACCGATAATGTACTGGCAGCTAACAGGCGAACTTTCAATGTAGTGCGCATGAAGACTCCTTGAAGATTTAGCAGCTGCGGTCAATCACAGGTAAGTTAACTATTCCTAAGTTTAGAAGGTAAACATACAAAATACCTACAAAGTCACAGACATTAGACCGGCAACCACGCAGAATGCAGCTAAGTAAGTGCAATAGATGATCACCACTGCTTTCTGACGTGGCTGAAATTCGATAATCACTAAACCATTTCGTCGAGCGAGGACATTGGACGACGAAACCGACGTAGAAAGGGTTGTTTTATGCTGAAAAAGCTAGTGCTGGGACTAACTTTAATGATGGCGGCGATTACCAGTGTGATGGCCGCCCCTGAAACTGTTGCATGGCATAAAGTGGACGCTCAAGGAGAGCTAAAAATTCCACTGTATTTCGTCTGGTCAAAGACCTGCCCACATTGTAAAGAAGCTCATCCATTTATCGATTCTTTAGCCGAAAAATACCCATGGATAGAACTGCACAGCTATCGTGTCGGTGATGAAGGCACCGCCGAAATGTGGCAACAATTGGCGGAAGCGACCAACAGTCCTAGCCGTTCTGTACCATTTTTATCTGCCTGCGGTAAAACCATCATTGGTTACTCTAGCCATGAAGTGACTGGCCAATTTCTGTTAAATCGACTGAAGCGCTGCTATCTCGAAAACGGTGGCCAATTGCCCACTGAGGAGATGCCCGGCAGTGATACCGTTGCCGCTGCACCGATTGCTGAGCCTGCCGAAGGTGAAAGCCTGTTTTCCACCTGTAGCAGTGACAGTGGTGATGGTGCTTGTGCCATTGGTGCAGATGAGCCAGAAGTACAACCGGTTGAATTACCATTAATTGGTAAAGTAAACCCTGACAGCATTTCATTGCCGATTCTTACCTTAGTGTTAGCCGGTGCGGATGCATTCAACCCCTGTGCCTTCTTCGTATTACTGTTCTTGCTATCGATTATGGTGAATGCGAAAAGCCGCAGCCGTATGCTGCTGGTTGGCGGCATCTTCGTGTTTTTCTCCGGCTTTATCTACTTCCTGTTTATGACCGCTTGGCTGAATATTTTTGAGCTGTTAGGCGCAAGCAGCGATGGGGGCATTATCATTTTAGTTGCAGGGCTACTGGCACTGGTGGCAGGCGCTATCAACGTGAAGGAGTACTTTTTCACTAAAGGCGAAGTGAGTTTGTCGATGACTGCGGAAAACCGCACCAGCTTAATTAAACGCATGGGCAAGTTGTCTAGCGCTTCAAGCTTATCAGCGATGATCCTCGGCACCACAGTACTGGCGATTTTGGCGAACGCTTATGAATTGCTGTGTACCGCCGGGTTCCCGATGATCTACACCAGTGTGCTATCGATGCATAATCTACCGACGTTTGAGCGGATGATGTATCTGGTGTACTACAACGTGGTTTACGTGATCCCGCTGATTGTGATTGTGGTGGCGTTCTCGATGACCTTGGGCAAACGTAAATTGACCGAGAAAGAAGGCCAAACTCTGAAATTAATGTCAGGCATTATGATGTTAGGTTTGGGGGGCACATTAGCGATGAATCCAGCGGCATTACAAAGTGTTACCGTTGCCATTGGGCTAATTTTTGGCGCAATCATCATCACCACTGTGATTGTGATTACAAGAAAAATTCTGCAGAAACGCGCAGCATAGCCGATAATTAGGTCATGAAGACTTAACACGGGGAACACGATGTCGACACCAGTAGCGTTACAACCTGCACAACTTAAGTTAGATGTCGGCGTTAGAGTCGCCCAACTGGCGAAGGAGCAGACCCAAGCGCAGGGTGAGATAATAATGAATCTCATCAGTGCCGCGGCTCCCACGCAAACTGTGGCACCAGCACCCGAAGGCAATCTTGGTAACAACATAGATGTGCATGTGTAACCCAGAGCAACACTAACCTTCACAAGCAAGTCTATTTCGAGAGCAGATCTAAACCATCTGCTCTCGTTATTTTTAGTGCTTGTGAACCTTCAGCACGCCATAGCTAAACCCAAAACTCTTTCACCGATAGCTGTAGCTCTTCAGCCAATTTTGCCACTTGGTAGCTGGATTCGGCGGTCTTATTGGCACCACTTGACGTTTTATCCGATAGGGTTGCAATGTGAGCTAACATCTCGGCCACTTGGCGGCTGACATCGGTCTGCTCTTGAGTCGCATTAGCAATTTGCGAGCCCGCTTCATGCGCCTGCTGCACCGCGCTGGCAATCGCTTGGAGAGCAAGATCAGCTAACTCGGTTTTTTGCACACACAATTGCGCTTGTTGCTGCCCCTTTTCCATTGTGGCCACCGCGTGTTTCGCGCCTTGCTGCAACACCTCAATCATCTGTTGTATTTCACGGGTTGATTGCTCTGTTCGTGATGCAAGATTGCGTACCTCATCTGCCACCACGGCAAAGCCGCGCCCTTGTTCACCCGCGCGAGCAGCTTCAATGGCAGCATTTAATGCCAGTAGATTGGTTTGCTCAGCAACCCCGCGGATCACGTCCAAAATCGAGCCGATGGCCCCGGTATCATGATGTAGTTGATTGATCACTTCACTGGCCTTAACCACTTCTGTCGCCAGTTGCTCGATGGTGCGTCGATTTTCATCGGCGATGGCACGCATTTTGTGGGTTTCTTCATCCGCTTGACTGATTTGAACCAAGGCGTGATCAGCACTATGTGACACTTGCTGGGCACTGGAGTCCAATTCGTTGGTTGCAGTGGCCACTTGATCCACCTGCGCTTGTTGCTGCTGAATACTGCTTAGCGATGCCGACATTACTGCCGAAGTTTGCTCCGCTGCACTACTGAGCTGATTGGCGCGAGATAAAATGCCGGTAATCAATAGCCGCAAGTTTTCAATTAAGGTGTTGCAGTTTTTAGCAACATCCGCCAACTCATCATTGCTGCTATCATCCAATCTGTGGGTGAGATTGCCCGAGGCCACCACGCTCAACGCCTTGTTAATTCGACTTAAGGCACTTTTTAACGGTTTAACAACAGCAATGGAAATCCCAATCGCAACCACAATTGCGAGTACCGCTACGGCAATCGTATTGGTTTGTGCCCCTTCAATTTGTGCCAGGGTTTGCTGATTAAGTTCTTGCGTCAGTCCCTCAATCGCGTTGGAGAGGTTTTTCATTGCGGTCAAAGTATCGGATTTGAGATTATCGGTTTGGCCAAGCATCTCAGCTAAGCGCTGCGTAAGCACCAGTTGCTGCCGTTTAGCCGCAACAATGGAGTCAGGCCCAACCAATTGCTGCAATAACTTGTCAGTGTTTTGCTTTAAGGCGCTGAGTTGCTGCTCATCTAGACTCGCTTTGCCGAGTCTAGTTATCTCTGCCAGCTTATTGTTTGCTTCTTGCACAATAAAACTCAGCTCCTGCGCGATAAGATCAAAAGTGCCTTGTTCGCCCGTTGCAACCAAGTCATAAATGCTGCTTACGGTGTTGGTCAGGCGCTGATCAAGCGTGGTAGCAATACTGGCGATTTGCTGCTGATTGGCATCGTCGCTCATGTCGAGATCCATCAACTCAAGCAGCACGACGCCGCTGTCATCAAGTTGGCGCTCAAATGCATTTCGGCGCTTAGTGAGTGTTTCTAACATCTGCAAACCGTTGGCCTTGTCTTCAATCATTCCTGCCGCTGCCAAGCTAAATTGTTGGTAGCGCTGCTGCAGTAGATCCGCCAACTGCAAAATGTCCTGCCGCTGTTGCACTAAGGTTTTGAGGTTAGTCAGTTGCTTGGCAAAAAATTGTTGCTGCTCGGAGAATCGGCTCGCAATATCGGCCATTGCCGAAATACTATCGTTGTGATAGCCGATAAGCAGCATACGTTGCTGTTCGGTCAGCGCTTCTGAAAGCCGATTAGTAGCATTGAGGGCAGGAATACTGAGCCCGTGGGTAACTTGAGTGGCTCGCTTTAATTCTTGATTGGCTAACCAGCTGACACTGCCCATCACTAGCAACAACAGTGTCAGCAGCGTAAAACCTGCAATTACGCGAGTTGATACATTCAGCTTCATATGCGGCTCCGCCTATCTTTGTCGCTCGTTCGGTTTTCTCAACCTGAGTATGGACAAAGTTTAGTAGGTCACCGCGCGAACGCAGGTTTTTAGCTATTTGAGTGCCGCTTGGGTAATGAACTGGTTAGCTTCTAGGTGCCACATGGTCATAAACTCACCCCAGCAACAGCCGGTATCCAATGGCAGAATCTCTGGATTGGTACGCTGCCCCATCAGTGCAGCCCAATGACCAAACACTTTTAAGGTCCCCGATGAGCGCGCTGGCACGTCGTACCATGGCGTCAATTCAGGATTACGCCCTCGCGCTGGTGGCAACTTACATTCAAAATCCAGTTGGCCATCTGCAAACAGATAACGCATACGGGTTAGCGCATTAATACAGTATCTGAGGCGCGCAAAGCCGGATAACGCTGGGTCCCAGCCTTCGGGGGTATTGGTGTACATTTTTTGCAGAATCGCTTCAACATAGTCCGGCTGCTGCAACGCTGCCGATACAGCTGCGGCTTCAGCGCGCGCGGTGGCAATATCCCATTGCGGCGGAATGCCAGCATGGGTCATGACCAGATTATGCGCAGGTAATTCGTGTAACAGCGGCTGTTGTCTAAGCCAATCGATCAGTTTATTGATGTCTTTAGATTCCAGTAATCTTGTCAGCTTATCGCCACTTTTGGCGCGACGAATACCGGCATGTACGCTTAACAGGTTGAGGTCGTGATTACCCAGCACCACGCGCCCCGCATTATCAAGCGATTCAAAAAATCGCAGCGTAGCCAAAGAATCTGGGCCGCGCGCCACCAAATCGCCCACCGCCCACAATACATCTTTAGAGGGATTGAAACTGACGCGGTCTAGCAGTAACCGTAACTCGTTAAAACATCCTTGAATGTCACCAACAAAATAGTTAGCCAAAACAACTCCTAATGAATAATTCCGGGTACTGCAAGGCGAAACGGTGCCACCATAGCGTAAAACTTTCGACCACTATCGGTCTTCATCTGATACTTACCTTGCATCACACCGACGGAGGTTTCAAGTACTGTACCGCTGGTATATTGATATGCTTCATTCGGTTTAATGTGAGGTGTTTCGCCGACCACGCCCTCACCTTGGACTTCATTAATCTTGCCGTTGGCATCGGTAATTAACCAATGGCGAGTCTCAAGCGTGACTGGTTCGTCGCTTAGGTTAATGATGGTGATGGTGTAACTAAAAAGGTATCGATCTTCTTTGGGAGAGGATTGTTGGTCTAAATACTGCGTTTTAACGTCTATTTTGATTGCGCTATCGTCAACAGTCATGTCCCATTCCATAAACAACAGGGCCGCTATTTAGCGGCCACATGCTTAACTATTTTTACTTGCCAGTAAGTTGGCGAGGGCAACGTATTGCTCAACGCTGACCTGTTCAGGCCTTAGACTAGCATCAATATTGAGGCGGCTAAACTCCTCATCACTGAATAGACCTTTGAGGTTGTTCCGCAGCGTTTTACGACGCATGTTGAATGCGGTAGAGGTCACATGCTGTAGCTGTTTGATATCGTCACATGGGTACGGCTTTTCTGCAAATGGCACCAAGCGTACCACGGCAGAATCCACTTTGGGCGGCGGTGTAAAGCTCTCTGGCGGCACTTCCAACACAGGAATCACTTGGCAGTAATATTGTGCCATCACTGTCAAACGGCCATAGGCTTTAGTGCCAGGTGAGGCAGACAAACGCAGCACCACCTCTTTTTGCAGCATAAAGTGCATGCTGGCAATCTGCTCGGCATATTCAAACAGATGGAACATCAAGGGGGTGGAGATGTTGTACGGCAAGTTGCCAAACACTTTCATCTTTTTGCCAGGCTGCATCAACTGCGAAAAATCAAACTGCAGTGCGTCACCTTGATGGATCTCAAGCTTGTCTTTCAGCACCGGATGCTGCTTTAAGCGCTCCACCAAGTCACGGTCAAGTTCGACGACGGTCAATTTATCAATCGATTCAGCAACAGGCTCAGTCAATGCCGCCAAGCCTGGGCCAATTTCTACCATCACGTGCTCGTTGTCAGGAGAAATTGCCCCAACAATACGGTTAATGATGTTGCTGTCAGTTAAAAAGTTCTGACCAAAACGTTTTCTGGCCGTGTGGCCAAGATGGACTTTATTACTCATTAAATTTCTGTATAGCTCAGTTTTTTGAGGCCAACTCAATGGCTTTGTTCAAGGCGCAGATAAAGCTACCTAAATCGGCTTTACCTGTTCCCGCAAGTTCAAGTGCGGTACCGTGGTCAACCGAGGTACGGATATAAGGCAAGCCGAGCGTAATATTCACCGACTGGCCAAAGCCCATCGATTTCAATACTGGCAAGCCTTGATCGTGGTACATAGACAGCACCACGTCTGCATCTTCGAGGTATTTAGGTTGGAACAAGGTATCGGCGGGTAATGGGCCGATAAGCGTGATGCCTTGCTCCCGCAGCTCGTTTAGCGCAGGGATCATTACATCAAGCTCTTCACGACCTAGATGGCCGTTTTCGCCCGCATGAGGGTTCAAACCACAGACGTAGATTTTGGGGTTTTCAATCGCGAAACGACTGACTAAATCGTTATGCAAAATACCAATGACTTGGTGTAAACGCTCGCGAGTAATGGCTTTTGAGACATACGCCAGCGGAATGTGAGTGGTCATCAACGCCACTTGCAATTTAGGACATGCCAACAGCATGACCACATCTTTGCATCCCGCTTGATGGGCAAAATACTCGGTATGACCTGAGAAAGGAATGCCTGCTTGGTTGATGATGCCTTTGTGTACGGGGCCCGTCACCACAGCATCAAACTCACCGCTGATATTTTTCTCACCGGCATAGGCCAAGGTTTCGACCACATAGCCGGCGTTTTGTTCGTCTAGCACACCGCAACGCGATTCAACCGCCATGCTAAAAGGCACAATCGTTAACGACCCTGCCTCTTGGGGTTTTGCTGGCATTGATGGCTGATAAGGTCGCAAATTCAAACCTAAGCCCAACATTTTGGCACGCGCTTGTAACAGTGACGGATCAGCACACACCACCAGCTCAACAGGCCAGCTGCGCTGAGCCAGTTGTACAACTAGCTCAGGCCCTATGCCAGCAGGTTCACCGGCAGTAATCGCGATACGTTTGGTAGTCAAACTGTTAACCTCTGATAGGCTCTGGTTCAAAGACTTCAATGTAAGCACTTGCGCGCATTTCGTCTAGCCAGGCTTGCAACTCTTCGTTGAATTTTCTTCTGAAGATCAACTGATGAGCGCGGTTGGTATTTAATTGCTGGGTCGCATCTGTCATGCGTGTATCATCCAGCTCAATGATATGCCAACCGAAGGTGGAACGGAATGGCTCGCTGAGCTCTCCCTTTTTCATGTTGTCGAGCGTTTGCTTAAACGCAGGAACATACGCGCTCGACTCAGACCAACCTAACTCACCACCTTTCGCAGCTGAACCTTCGTCTTCTGAATACTCACGCGCAAGATCGGCGAATTTAGCTTCACCACTGCGGATCTGCTTGAGAAACTCTTCCAACATCGCTTTGGCGCGCTCTTCAGACAAAATCGGTGATGGCTTCAGTAGAATATGACGCGCAAACACTTCTTTTACTTCTTTGGTTTCTAGACCACGCGCATCCAACACTTTAATGATGTGGAAGCCCGCACCACTCTTGATAGGACCAATAATGTCGCCCTTTTTCGCAGTGTTAACCACTTCAGCGAACAGCGTTGGCATCTCGTTGATGTTCATGTAATCCCAAATACCGCCTTCCAGCGCTTTCGGGCCTGAGGAAGACGCAATGGCTGTGGTACGAAAATCAGCACCACCTTTCAAGCGTTCAATAACCGCTTCTGCACGTTGGCGCGCAGAGGCTAACTGTTCGGTATCAGCATTTTCAGGGACATCAATCAGAATATGGCCGATTTGGAATTCGACGTTTTTCAGGCCTTGTTCTTGGATCATTTTCACCAAATGATCGATCTCTTGTGGCGATACCTGAATACGACGTTGCACCTGTATACGTTGAATTTCACCTAAGGTAATATCTTGGCGCAGCTGTTCACGATAGTGGCTAAAGCTTTCGCCGTCGGCTTCAACTTTGGCGCGCAGTTGCAGCAAGCTCATATTTTGCTGTGCCGCAATGTTGTTAATGGTTTCATCTAACTGCAGATCGCCGATGTGCAGACCAATACGGTCAGCGGTTTGCAGCTGCAAACGAGTCAAAATCAACCGTTCAATAACCTGGGTACGTAACGCTTTATCTGACGGCAGCGATTGCCCTTGCTTTTCAGCATCCGCTTTAACGTCATTGAGCATGTTCTGAACTTCACTTTCCAGAATCACCCCGTTATTAACCTGTACCGCAATTCGGTCCAAAGGCTGTGGTTCTGCCGAAACTGCATGGCTCATTGCCAGCGCAAACAATCCGAATATCAGTTTTTTACCAGGTGTCATTCAAAAATCCTTGCCACATTTTTTGTCTGGCGGCAGTCATTCCGCTGCCATTGTCGTTCAGTTTTGACTACGAGTTCATTTCGAGGTTCAGCAATCTACCACAAAAGTTGATTAATTCCTCAGATAAAGTGGTTTGCGGTAACTGAAGATACCGTCGTCCAGCATATCGCTGACCCCGAGCGGCCCTGAGCCACCTAACCCTTTAATCACGAAATTAAGCATAAATGCAGTTTCAAACAACTCGCGGTTATCTAGTACAGGGTTGTAGTTATCTTCGTAGTTAGTCTTGATATGGTAGTGATATGCAAAACGCACCGCCCAGCAGCAAGACTCATATTGGAATCCAGTATAGGTTTCGACCGCGCGCGATTCGTTAAGGTCGTAATAATAGTTACCCACAAAATAGACGTTATCGGTCAATGGCCACGCGGTACGAATACCGGCCTGCGAAATATCAACTTGGTCATTGGTGTTGCGGTTCACCAAGTCAGGCACATAACGGTAACTCAGCTGTACTAACTTATTAGGTCCCGGACGATAATCGAGGGTTACTTCGCTTTTTTTATTGTCGTGGTACTTGGTGTCATATTGAATTGCAGCACTGATAAACCAATCATCGTACAGATTGATATCGGTTTCAGCGGCCAGCACCGAGGTTGAAGTATCTTCGCTCAATTGGTCCGAATAAAGACTGACTTGGCTATTTTCAAAGTAGGCAATCTGACCCAAACTAAAGCGGAATTGCTCAACGTTATGCTCATCGAACATACGGGTAGTCAAACCCAAGGTGAGCTGGTTAGCATCAGCGATACGATCAAGCCCAGAGAAGCGACGATCCCGAAACAAACCCAGATAGTCTTGTTGCAGCTCAGCAGTATCATAGAGACCAATGTTTGACTGATCTTTGTGTCCAACGTACAGATACTGGAATTGTGGCTCCAAGGTCTGACGATACGGCATATCGAAGTAGTTGGTAAAACGCTCGAAATTCACCTGACCATTAATACGCAACTCAGGAACCGTACGACTGACATTATCCTTCAGCTGTGTATCCGCCCGCTCGACATCACGCTGGCTAAAGTAGGTTTGATAGAGTTTGACTTCACTGGTCAACGAGCCAGCTGGCCCTTGGAACGGCAAGGATATACTCGGTTCAACATGGAAACGGGTCGCCGTGTTGTAATGATTACCGCGATGTTCAAAGTTGGTCAGCTCAGTGTAGAGATTGAAATCAAGCTTGTTCCAGAATCTTGGTGAGCGATAGTTAACGCTCAACTGCGGCATCACTTGATAAGGGCTGATATCTTCGCCCAGCACCTTAATGTCCTGCACTCTGGCACTAAAATTCCAGAATTCGGTGAAATAGCTAATATCACCTACCCGCGACAACTGGTTCTCGGTGGAGCGATTGACATCAGAATTGAGGTCATTGAAATAGTTGTTGTCGGATACATCGATAAAGTTAGCCAGCACACGCCAGTTTTCATCGATTGCACCTTGATGACGGAAGTTCGCCATCCAGCGATCAGCGTTGTTCTCCAACATCGAATCGCTGCCTAAAAATTCGAGGTTAAACTGCCCCGATTGACGAGCCCCTGCGAGATAACGGAACTCGGTTTTGCTGAACAGTCCGCGCGAGCTCATGTAATCTGGAGTAAACGTAAGATCGTATTCAGGCGCAATGTTCCAATAGAAGGGAGTCGCAAATTCAAAACCATTCGTGGTACTTGAACTAATGCGCGGGAATAAAAAGCCAGTTTTACGCTTGCCCGAAATCGGCACTGTCATATACGGCATATAGAATACCGGCACATTGCCAATTTCTAACTTCGCATCCCAAATTTCACCCCATTCTTCAACCGGGTCAATTTTGATGCGGCGAGCCTTTAACAGCCAAGATTCGTCTCCCACAGGACAGGTAGAAAAATCACTGTCTTTTAACACCAACTTGTTGTCTTTGGTAATTTCCAGTTTATCGGCGCTGCCGTGCAACTGCTGACCATTCAACCAATATTGGGCGTTGTCTAGGGTAGCAACCTTGGAACCCATTTTGGCATTTAAGGAATCGGCCGTCACCGTGACCACGCTGTCTTGAAACACTAACTGACCATCGGCTTCAAACTTTTGCTCTTGCTGGTCGACCAACGCTTGCTCAGCAGTAACTTGACGCCCACTTTGGGTAAACACCACATTGCCATTAAAGGTTGCTTTATCGCCAAGCGTACCAGATGATGCATCAGATTTGATTTTGATAAGCTGACTCAACTCCTTGGCAGCGCCTTTTTCTGGCTTTGGCAAAGGAGGCACTGGCGGCGTGATGATACACTGATCGTCACTGCTTGCGTCAGTCTGCGGTGCCGTAGCTGCAACCGCGGTTACAGTCGGCAAAAGGCATAGCGTCACTAAATATCGTTTCAGCATCGTTGGTCTTTTTGCTGGATTCTCATTCGGGCTAATGTCGGTGGGAAAAGTTGCTTCACATATAAGCAATGCAGCTGTCAGAAAATCTCTGTCAATGCTGACTGTTTCCGGTATTTTTCCGCCGCTATAATAATGCAATTTTATGCCAAGAGCCACGAGGTTGCTTTGTCTGACTCTAGATTTCTTGCCCTACAGCAATGGCTTGCTGATTTTTTTGGCAGTCCTGTTACCCCAGTTTTAATCTCGGGCGATGCAAGCTTTCGCCGTTACTTACGCGTACAGCATGGCGGCAACAGCTATATTGTCGCCGATTCTCCGCCCGATAAAGTCGACAATCAGCCGTTTATTGCGCTTGCCAATGCCTACGCAGCGGCTGGTATATCAGTCCCTAAGATTATTGCGTTCAATGAAACAGCAGGGTTCATTTTGCAGCAAGATCTTGGTGATACCCAGCTATTGTCGCTGTTGAACAGCGACAATGTTAGCCACTGGTATGCAAAAGCCTTAGCGCTGCTGCCCCAAATTGCCAAGATCACCACATCAGCCAATGGCAGTTTACCCCGTTATGATGCAGCGTTCGTGGAGCGAGAATTAGCGATATTTCCAGAATGGTTGTTGGCGCATCATTGGCAGTTGTCACTTTCCGCCACCGAGCAACAACTGTTGCAACGCACGTTTAAATTGCTAACCGATAACGCCTTAGCACAACCGTTAGTGGGCATGCACCGAGACTTTCATAGTCGCAATTTGATGGTAATGAACGACGCATTAGCAGTGATTGATTTTCAGGACGCTGTGATTGGCCCACTCACCTATGACGGCGTATCGCTGTTGCGCGACTGCTATGTGCGCTGGCCGGACGCCTTGGTCGACCAATTATGTGTGCAGTTTTATCAGCAATGCCAGCAACAGCAGCTCTTGAGTAGCGAGGTAGCATTTAGCCAATTTCGTCGCTGGTTCGATTTGATGGGCATACAAAGACACATTAAAGCCGCCGGTATTTTTGCCCGATTACTGCACCGTGACGCTAAGTCAGGCTATATCAAGGATATTCCGCTTACATTAAGCTACATCCTTGATATCAGCCACCGTTACGCAGAGTTAACCGAATTTGCAGACTGGATGGAAAGTCGATTGTTACCACTGCTCGAACAGGATGTCAGCCATTGAAAGCGATGATTCTAGCCGCTGGGCGTGGCGAACGCCTGCGCCCTCTCACAGATCTGCTGCCCAAACCCTTGGTAACAGTCGCAGGCAAGCCACTAATTGAATATCATATCGAGCGCTTAGCGGCGCTGGGGATTCGAGAGATAGTGATCAACTGCGCTTGGTTAGCCGAAAAACTGATGGCGCATCTTGGCGATGGCTCTCGCTTTGGGGTGACCTTGTATTACAGCCAAGAAGCAAGCGCACTTGAAACCGGGGGCGGTATCAAGCAGGCACTACCGCTACTCGGCGATGCACCTTTTTTGGTGGTCAATGGCGACATTTTTATTGATAAACTTCCCGCACTGCCTACGCAGTTAGCGGCAGGCTGTTTAGCGCATCTGTGGTTAGTTGATAACCCGCAACATAATCCCAATGGCGATTTTGCGCTCATCAACAACCAGCTTTGCAGTGACGGCGAAAGCAAACTGACGTTCGCCGGGATCGGCCTTTACGATCCGGCCCTGTTTGCGAACTGCACTGAGCAACGTTTTCCGCTCGGGCCGCTGTTGCGCAACGCGATGCAGCTAAAGCAAATTAGTGGCGAACAGTTTACCGGTTTTTGGTGCGACGTAGGCACTATCGAGCGCTTAACAACAGCAGAAGCGTTCGCGTTAACACAACAATAATGGCAGTGGGATAACACACTGTTACGACAGGATTGATGATGCAAATTTGGGGTAAATTTTTTGGTGGTGTGATCGGTTTTATGTTCGGTCGTATTGCCGGGGCAATATTAGGCATTTGGTTAGGTCATCAGCTCGACAAGAGGATGTCGGGCGTACCACAAGGGATGCAAGAGCGCCAGGCGCTGTTCTTCGACACCACGTTTGCGGTAATGGGCCATATGGCCAAAGCCTCTGGCCGCGTCACCGAAAATGATATTCGCATGGCAAATGCGTTGATGGACAGTCTCAGGCTTAACGGCGATGCACGTCGTGAAGCGCAAGATGCTTTTCGCCGTGGTAAAGACAGTGATTTTGATCTGCAAGCCCACCTGCGCAGTTTTCGCGATCTGACCATTGGTCGCCGCGAAGTGCAGATGATGTTTCTTGAGATCCAAATTCAAACAGCCTTGTCAGATGGCGATCTTCACCCACGCGAATACACCATTCTGCAAACCATTGCGAAATACTTAGGCTTCAGTCAAGCGCAGCTCGATAACATGCTGCAGCGATGGCAAGCCGAAGCACGCTTTCAGGGTGCGGCCAATAATAGCGGCCCGTCACTCAGCGATGCTTACAGCGTGCTAGGGGTGGAAGAAAGTATTTCAGACCAAGATCTTAAGCGCACTTATCGTAAATTAATGGCGGAAAACCATCCTGATAAATTGGTCGCCAAAGGTCTACCGCAAGAGATGATGGAAATTGCTAAACGCAAGGCGCAGGATATTCAAGTCGCTTACGACAAGATCAAAAGTTCTCGAGGTATGCGCTAAACCGTTAATGCGCTAGATATCGGTCAGCTGTTATGGCAAAGACCGACAGGGAGGTGACGTGATACAGCGAATCGGATTATTAGTCGCGGCGGCGATGACTGTTTGCCTGAGCGCTCAAGCGTCTGCTGCCACCATTTTTGTAGCGCCCTTTGCTGGTTATAGCATCGGCTCAGCGGGATTAGGCACCAACACCAGCAACGATGGCTTCGGCTACCGCCCAAACGATAGAGGCGGCAGCTTAGATGACTCTGGCCACTGGGGCGTAAAGCTTGGCTATGCACGCGACGATTACACTGAATATTATCTGCTCTACAGCCATCAGCGCAGTACGCTACAACAGTACGCAGATGGGATAAATTACCCGATTGTCGATCTGTCCGTGCAGTACTTGCATCTAGGCGGTACGCACTATCTTACCTCTGGTCCACTGCAGCCGTATCTTGATGGAAGCTTGGGCGTAATACATTTTTCGCCCAATGTTTCTGACGACATAAATGACAGATTTTCCATCGCCATCGCAGGTGGGGCGCGTTATCTGTTTAGTTCGCATTTTTCGGTATTTGCTGAACTGCGGGGCTTGGCAACTTTCTTCGCCAATGATGATAGCGTGTCCTGTCAGCGAGATCGCAACTGTGTTTGGTCTGTCGATAAGAGTTTTTGGCAAGGACAAGCCAACCTTGGCTTGCAACTTCGCTTTTAATTAAATGGAGCAACACCCATGAGTACAAAGCCTAAAATCGTGGTGTTAGATGGATTTACCTTAAACCCAGGTGATCTTTCTTGGGAACCACTGCAAGCCATTGGGGAACTGCAGGTCTATGACCGTACCGCCCCAAACGACACCTTAGAACGTGCCCGCGATGCCGACATCGTCCTCACCAATAAAACAATATTGAGCGCGGAGTTGATTAACCAGTTGCCAAAGCTGCGTTATATCGGCGTGCTTGCCACCGGCTACAATGTGGTCGATCTTGCAGCGGCATCAGCTAAGGGGATTGTGGTCACCAATGTACCGGGCTACGGCCCAGACGCAGTAGCACAAATGGTGTTTGCTCATCTACTTCACCATACACAGCAAGTGGCAGCACACCACCAAGCAGTTGCCAATGGCGTGTGGCAAAACAGCATCGACTTTTGCTTTACCTTGTCACCGCTGACATCGTTAGCAGGCAAAACCATGGGCGTTGTCGGTTACGGCGATATTGGCTCACGGGTGGTAAATATCGCATTAGCATTGGGGATGAACGTACTCCTCAATACCCGTAGTCAGCGGGCTGACCTGCCCGAAGGTGTAAGTTGGGCACCAATGGAGCAACTGTACCGCGAATCTCATGCTATTTCGCTGCACTGTCCACTGACAGAAAGCAACGCGGGTATGATTAATCAAGATACCATCGCCTTGATGCGTGATGGCTGCATTATCATCAACACTGCACGTGGCGGTTTAGTGGATGAAGCGGCCCTAGCACACGCCCTCAACGCCGGCAAAGTCCGCGCTGGGGTTGATGTACTATCGAGTGAGCCACCAAAAGCAGATAACCCACTATTAACCGCAGCGAATATCAGCATTACCCCACACAACGCTTGGGCAACTACTGAAGCGCGGCAAAACCTACTCAATATCGCCATCAACAACGTGGCAGCATTTGTTCAAGGTAAGGTAACTAACTGTGTTAATCGCTAAGCGTTAGAACGACCGATAGACTACAAAAAGCCCAACACTTAATAAGTTATTGGGCTTTTGACTTTTATCCGTTTCGCAATTAGAAGCTAACTGTCACTTTAGCCGCTGCGGCTAATGCCTTTTCGACTGCGGCATCAATGTTCTCATCACGGGCTAGCGCAACGCCTAAACGGCGGCGGCCATTGATCTCTGGCTTACCAAATAAACGCAGTTGAGTGTCAGGCTGTGCTAAGGCTTCAGCTAATCCGTCATAACAAATATTGGTTGAGCAACCTTCTCGTAACACCACCGCCGACGCACTTGGGCCATGCTGATGAATATTGCTAATAGGCAAACCTAAAATAGCACGAACGTGCAAAGCAAACTCAGACAGGTCTTGACTGATCAAGGTCACCATGCCGGTATCATGTGGACGCGGCGACACTTCAGAGAAATAAACCTCATCGCCTTTGATAAACAGTTCAACACCAAATAAACCGTAACCACCCAACGCTTCGACGATCTTACGGCCAATGTCTTGAGCACGTTGCAATGCAAGATCAGTCATCGCTTGAGGCTGCCAAGACTCACGGTAGTCGCCATCTTCTTGACGGTGACCAATAGGCGCGCAGAAATGGATACCATTAACAGCAGAGATGGTGAGCAGCGTAATTTCATAGTCGAATGCAACGAAGCCCTCGACGATCACCCGCCCTTGTCCAGCACGACCACCTTCTTGGGCGTATTGCCAGGCTTTGGCGATCTGCGATGTATCACGAATGACACTTTGCCCTTTGCCAGAGGAGCTCATGACTGGCTTCACAACACAAGGCATGCCGATACGATTGACCGCATCATTAAACTCAGCTTCGGTGTCACAAAACTGATATGGCGACGTCGGCAGTGCCAGCTCTTCAGCCGCTAAACGACGGATCCCTTCACGATCCATGGTCAAACGCGTCGCGCGTGCTGTAGGTACAACATGCAGGCCTTCCGCTTCGAGTTCTAACAAAGTTTGGGTAGCGATCGCTTCGATCTCAGGAATGATCAGATGCGGCTGCTCCTGCTCAATCACCTTACGCAGCGCAGCACCATCCAACATATTAATTACGTGGAAACGATGCGCCACTTGCATCGCAGGTGCATTTGGGTAGCGATCCACACCAATCACTTCGACACCAAGGCGTTGCAGTTCAATGGCGACTTCTTTACCAAGTTCACCACAACCCAGTAACATGGCGCGTTTTGCGCCTTCACACAGCGGAGTGCCTAACATTATTTGGGTACCTTTATTTCGTTATAAGTGCGCTTTGCGCGCGATGGCGGTAGTGTACTCATTTGTGTGCCATCTTGCTGCGATTCCAGTAAAAATGTGAGCAAAATCACTTTGTGATTTTTAAAATAATCACGCTATACACGTTTAAAAAATCGCCTTTTATATGACAAAGTGCTATACCTTAGCCTCAAATACGAGTGATTTTCCTTTCCTTTAACCACAACAGCTGTAGATATTTAATGGAACAGTTAGCGTTTTTTGACATTCCCAGCCCCTGTATTGGTATCTGCCAAACAGATAATCGTGGTTACTGCAAAGGCTGTCTAAGAAGTCGTGAAGAACGCTTTGGCTGGTTAAATTTCTCCAACGCAGAAAAGAGCGACATTATTCGACTTTGCCAAGCCAGAAAACGTCGTCGACAACTGGCGATGCTGAAACAACGCCAAGAATCCGAAAAAATCGCCGCTGCAGAATTAAATCAACAACTGGACTTTAGTGCGTCAGAGGATACAACGTTAGATTTCAGTGATTTTTCGCTGGATTAATTTATTTCAGAACGGGACGCGGAAAAGCAAAAAGGCCACCCGTTTGGGTGGCCTTCTCTAATTGGGCGTCTGGCGATGACCTACTCTCACATGGGGAAACCCCACACTACCATCGGCGCGATTGTGTTTCACTTCTGAGTTCGGGATGGGATCAGGTGGGACCACAATGCTATTGTCACCAGACAAATTCTTTTCTGTTTCCGCCTTCTAGGCAAAAACAAGTAATTCGGAAAGCTGCTTTTTTGTAGTTCGTTTGAAATGGTGGTCGCTACTGGGTTCGAACCAGTGACCCCCTCCTTGTAAGGGAGGTGCTCTCCCAGCTGAGCTAAGCGACCCCTTTTCAAATTCTTTTAAGCTGTGTTCTCATACTTCAAATCAAGTATTTCTTTATTCATCAAGGTTACCAAAACCCATCGGGGTTGTATGGTTAAGCCGCACGAGTCATTAGTACAGGTTAGCTAAACGCCTCACAACGCTTACACACCCTGCCTATCTACGTCCTGGTCTTGAACGGCTCTTTAGTAGACTTAAAGTCTAAGGGATGACTCATCTTGAGGCTCGCTTCCCGCTTAGATGCTTTCAGCGGTTATCGATTCCGAACGTAGCTACCGGGCAATGCCATTGGCATGACAACCCGAACACCAGCGGTTCGTCCACTCCGGTCCTCTCGTACTAGGAGCAGCCCCTCTCAATCATCCAACGCCCACGGCAGATAGGGACCGAACTGTCTCACGACGTTCTGAACCCAGCTCGCGTACCACTTTAAATGGCGAACAGCCATACCCTTGGGACCGACTTCAGCCCCAGGATGTGATGAGCCGACATCGAGGTGCCAAACACCGCCGTCGATATGAACTCTTGGGCGGTATCAGCCTGTTATCCCCGGAGTACCTTTTATCCGTTGAGCGATGGCCCTTCCATTCAGAACCACCGGATCACTATGACCTACTTTCGTACCTGCTCGACGTGTCTGTCTCGCAGTTAAGCTGGCTTGTGCCATTACACTAACCGTACGATGTCCGACCGTACTTAGCCAACCTTCGTGCTCCTCCGTTACTCTTTAGGAGGAGACCGCCCCAGTCAAACTACCCACCAGGCACTGTCCCTAACCCCGATTAGGGGCCAAGGTTAGAACACCAACACTGCAAGGGTGGTATTTCAAGGTCGACTCCATCAGGACTAGCGTCCTAACTTCATAGTCTCCCACCTATCCTACACATGCAGGGTCAATGTTCAGTGCCAAGCTATAGTAAAGGTTCACGGGGTCTTTCCGTCTAGCCGCGGGTATACGGCATCTTCACCGCAATTTCAACTTCACTGAGTCTCGGCTGGAGACAGCCTGGCCATCATTACGCCATTCGTGCAGGTCGGAACTTACCCGACAAGGAATTTCGCTACCTTAGGACCGTTATAGTTACGGCCGCCGTTTACCGGGGCTTCGATCATGAGCTTCTCCGAAGATAACCCAATCAATTAACCTTCCGGCACCGGGCAGGCGTCACACCGTATACTTCCTCTTGCGAGTTCGCACAGTGCTGTGTTTTTGATAAACAGTTGCAGCCAGCTGGTATCTGCGACTCCCGTCAGCTTAGAGAGCAAGTCTCATCACCAACAGGAGCGTACCTTCTCCCGAAGTTACGGTACCATTTTGCCTAGTTCCTTCAGCCGAGTTCTCTCAAGCGCCTTGGTATTCTCTACCCGACCACCTGTGTCGGTTTGGGGTACGATTCCTACTAACCTGAAGCTTAGAAGATTTTCCTGGAAGCTTGGCATCAACCACTTCATCACCTTAGTGACTCGTCATCAGCTCTCAGTGTAAATGTGCCCGGATTTGCCTAAGCACAACACCTACTACCTTAAACGCGGACTACCAACGCCGCGCTGGCCTAGCCTTCTCCGTCTCTCCATCGCAGTTAGCAGAAGTACGGGAATATTAACCCGTTTCCCATCGACTACGCCTTTCAGCCTCGCCTTAGGGGTCGACTCACCCTGCCCCGATTAACGTTGGACAGGAACCCTTGGTCTTTCGGCGTGGAGGTTTTTCACCCCCATTATCGTTACTCATGTCAACATTCGCACTTCTGATACCTCCAGTGTGGGTTACCCCTTCACCTTCAACGGCTTACAGAACGCTCCTCTACCGCACATACAAAGTATGTACCCGTAGCTTCGGTGTATTGCTTAGCCCCGTTACATCTTCCGCGCAGGCCGACTCGACTAGTGAGCTATTACGCTTTCTTTAAATGATGGCTGCTTCTAAGCCAACATCCTAGCTGTCTAAGCCTTCCCACATCGTTTCCCACTTAGCAATAACTTTGGGACCTTAGCTGACGGTCTGGGTTGTTTCCCTTTTGACGACGGACGTTAGCACCCGCCGTCTGTCTCCCGAGTAGTACTCATTGGTATTCGGAGTTTGCAAAGGGTTGGTAAGTCGGGATGACCCCCTAGCCTTAACAGTGCTCTACCCCCAATGGTATTCGCTCGAGGCGCTACCTAAATAGCTTTCGAGGAGAACCAGATATCTCCCGGTTTGATTGGCCTTTCACCCCCAGCCACAGGTCATCACCGTCTTTTTCAACAGACGTGTGTTCGGTCCTCCAGTTGATGTTACTCAACCTTCAACCTGCCCATGGCTAGATCACCGGGTTTCGGGTCTACACCTAGCAACTAAACGCGCAGTTAACACTCGGTTTCCCTACGGCTCCGCTATTCGCTTAACCTTGCTACTAAATGTAAGTCGTTGACCCATTATACAAAAGGTACGCAGTCACGGTCTCAAGAACCGCTTCCACTGCTTGTACGTATACGGTTTCAGGTTCTATTTCACTCCCCTCACAGGGGTTCTTTTCGCCTTTCCCTCACGGTACTGGTTCGCTATCGGTCAGTCAGGAGTATTTAGCCTTGGAGGATGGTCCCCCCATCTTCAGACAACATGTCACGTGTGCCGCCTTACTCGTTTTCACTTAAGGTTAGTTTTCGTGTACGGGACTGTCACCCTGTACCGTTGCGCTTTCCAACGCATTCCACTAACACCCCAAAAGCTTAAGGGCTGGTCCCCGTTCGCTCGCCGCTACTAGGGGAATCTCGGTTGATTTCTTTTCCTCGGGGTACTTAGATGTTTCAGTTCTCCCGGTTTGCCTCATTAAGCTATGTATTCACTTAATGATACTTACTTATGTAAGTGGGTTGCCCCATTCGGAAATCTCAGACTCAAGCGGCTTTTACTGCCTCATCTGAGCTTATCGCAAGTTAATACGTCCTTCATCGCCTCTGACTGCCAAGGCATCCACCGTATACGCTTAGTCGCTTAACCATACAACCCGGATGAGTTTCCTCGACCGAATCGCATGCACGACCCATATGGTTTGTTTTCGCCTTGATTGTGTCCTTTCGAACACATGAATATCCAAAACACTTGATTGAAGTATTTTGAGAACTCAATTTCGATTAAATATCGCTATTTAATCTCTACTATCAGCTTTCCAAATTGTTAAAGAGCACATTAGTTAACAAGAACTAATGACTTGCTTCATCAGCAAGCAATCTGTGTGAACACTCATCAAATCATATATCGCTTAGGTAAGGAGGTGATCCAGCCCCAGGTTCCCCTAGGGCTACCTTGTTACGACTTCACCCCAGTCATGAATCACACCGTGGTAAACGCCCCCCCGAAGGTTAAGCTATCTACTTCTGGTGCAACCCACTCCCATGGTGTGACGGGCGGTGTGTACAAGGCCCGGGAACGTATTCACCGCAACATTCTGATTTGCGATTACTAGCGATTCCGACTTCACGGAGTCGAGTTGCAGACTCCGATCCGGACTACGACCAGCTTTAAGAGATTGGCTCCACCTCGCGGCTTCGCATCCCTCTGTACTGACCATTGTAGCACGTGTGTAGCCCTACTCGTAAGGGCCATGATGACTTGACGTCGTCCCCACCTTCCTCCGGTTTATCACCGGCAGTCTCCCTAAAGTTCCCGGCATTACCCGCTGGCAAGTAAGGATAAGGGTTGCGCTCGTTGCGGGACTTAACCCAACATTTCACAACACGAGCTGACGACAGCCATGCAGCACCTGTCTCACAGTTCCCGAAGGCACTGAGGTATCTCTACCAGATTCTGTGGATGTCAAGAGTAGGTAAGGTTCTTCGCGTTGCATCGAATTAAACCACATGCTCCACCGCTTGTGCGGGCCCCCGTCAATTCATTTGAGTTTTAACCTTGCGGCCGTACTCCCCAGGCGGTCTACTTAATGCGTTAGCTTGAGAGCCCAGTGTTCAAGACACCAAACTCCGAGTAGACATCGTTTACAGCGTGGACTACCAGGGTATCTAATCCTGTTTGCTCCCCACGCTTTCGTGCATGAGCGTCAGTCTTTGTCCAGGGGGCCGCCTTCGCCACCGGTATTCCTCCAGATCTCTACGCATTTCACCGCTACACCTGGAATTCTACCCCCCTCTACAAGACTCTAGCTTGCCAGTTCGAAATGCAATTCCCAGGTTGAGCCCGGGGCTTTCACATCTCGCTTAACAAACCGCCTGCGCACGCTTTACGCCCAGTAATTCCGATTAACGCTCGCACCCTCCGTATTACCGCGGCTGCTGGCACGGAGTTAGCCGGTGCTTCTTCTGCGAGTAACGTCACAGCTAGCAGGTATTAACTACTAACCTTTCCTCCTCGCTGAAAGTGCTTTACAACCCGAAGGCCTTCTTCACACACGCGGCATGGCTGCATCAGGGTTTCCCCCATTGTGCAATATTCCCCACTGCTGCCTCCCGTAGGAGTCTGGACCGTGTCTCAGTTCCAGTGTGGCTGATCATCCTCTCAAACCAGCTAGAGATCGTCGCCTTGGTGAGCCTTTACCTCACCAACTAGCTAATCCCATCTGGGCCTATCCATTCGCGGAAGGTCCGAAGAGCCCCTCCTTTCCCCCGTAGGGCGTATGCGGTATTAGCAGTCGTTTCCAACTGTTATCCCCCTCGAATGGGCAAGTTCCCAGACATTACTCACCCGTCCGCCGCTCGCCGGCAGAGTAGCAAGCTACTCCCCGCTGCCGCTCGACTTGCATGTGTTAGGCCTGCCGCCAGCGTTCAATCTGAGCCATGATCAAACTCTTCAATTGAAAGTTTTGACTCTAATGAATTCTGTTCGTATGAACACTCTTCATAAAGTCGATAAATCGTTGTCGATATATCAACCTGAGAGTGCCCACACAGATTGCTTGATAACTTGTTAAAGAGCAGCCTGAAGAACTCGCTTCAGGTCAGGGCTGCGTATTCTACACTTCCCCGTTCAGGCGTCAAGCTTGATTTCAAACTTATTTTCGCCTTGTGATGAGTCATCCTCATCACCACCTCAACCGCCTTTGCTTTCGCGCTGTGCCGTCTCAGTGGGTGCGCATTATAGGGACATCAGAAATTCGTGCAAGTGGGAATTTGCAAAAAATATTTCGATAGCGCAACAAATAATCAAATTAACTATTTGATTACGCTATCTACACCTGAAAACCCGATAAGTTAACGTATTCGAGACATTCGACCAAAGATAGCAACCTATTCTTTTGAAGCTGTGGTTGTTTTATCGGATGTTTCGCTATTTGTAGAGGTTGGCAAGATAGGTTCAATATCATCATCGCCTATCACGTCGGAGACTTTGAGTTTGTCGACACTTCGGAAGGTCGTAAAAGGCCCTGAGCACGCATAGAGGTAAAACAAACAACAGAGGATCAATGCCGGGTCAACAGATACCACCACAAACACTGCCACGACTAATAGCATGACGACGAAGTTTACTTTGCCGCGCCAGTCGATCTCTTTAAAGGATGCATAACGGAAGTTACTGACCATGAGTAAACCTGTGGCGGCGGTAATCAGGCCAAACAACCAAGAGACCGAACTGCTGTCGATGCCGTAATCCTGCCCCAGCCAAACAGTCCCTGCGATGATTGCCGCTGCTGCCGGACTGGCTAAGCCTTGAAAATAGCGTTTATCGGCAATTCCGACTTGGGTATTAAAGCGTGCTAAGCGCAATGCTGCGCCAGCGCAATAGATGAAGCAGGCTAACCAACCTATCTTACCCAGTTCTGATAAGCCCCAATTGTAGGCAATGAGCGCGGGTGCCATTCCAAAAGACACCATATCCGCCATAGAATCGTATTCGGCACCAAACGCACTTTGGGTATTGGTGAGCCTTGCCATACGACCATCTAAGCCATCAAAAATCATCGCCACAAAAATAGCGATGGCGGATGCTTCAAAGCGCTCATTCATCGAGGCGATGACGGCATAAAAGCCTGAGAATAACCCTGCGGTAGTCAGCAGGTTAGGTAACAGGTAAATCCCTTTGTTTTTTACTGTTGGCATAGAAGAATTTTGCATACACTTATCCAATACATGTTATAACGATGCACAGTGGCCAAAAAGATAGCACAGTATTTATGCCATCGTGCATAACCTAAGGACGGATTTGAACAATGTTACGGAACAGTTTGTTAATCGTCATATTGGCAGCACTCTCGCTACCAGTCGCCCAAGCCACCACTATCTATAAGTGGGTTGATAAAAATGGGGTGACCCATTTCAGTCAAGATCCACCTCCCGCTGATCAAACTGTGCAGCAGCTAGATGCCAACAGCATGGAACCACAGAAGATCGGCACTGTTGCGCCCGAACGCACTAACGATACCCCAGCCACGGATCCAGCTGCTGAGAAGCTGCGCGCACAAAATGCCGAGCAAGCCAAATCGATTTGCGAACAAGCGACCTTTAAACTTAATGTGCTAAAAACCCATACTCGCTTACAGACATCGGATCCAAAATCCGGTGATACGGTGCAGATGACGGAAGAGCAGCGCCAACAAGAAATCAAAGCTCAGGAAGAACGGATAAAGCTGTTCTGTAGTAAATAGCCGTTACCGCTGCACGGGTGTGATTACCGCCGAATAAAGAAAAGGAGCGCATTGCGCTCCTTTTTAACATCTAATGTTATTGATGGAAGTTCAAACCATCACTATCAGCATCAACATAGATGGTTTGCCCCGGCAACAACTTACCTTGCAGTAAACTTTGCGCCAATGGGTTTTCAACCTCTTGCTGCAATGCGCGTTTTAGCGGACGTGCACCGTAAACTGGGTCGAAGCCCGCTTGAGCAATATAAGCCAAGGCTGCATCGCTGATGTGCAGATCGTATTCTTTTTCCAACAGACGCTGACGCAGAATTTCAATCTGAATCGCCGCAATATTTTTAATGTGTTCCGCTTCCAACGGATGGAACACAACGGTTTCATCAATACGGTTCAGAAATTCTGGACGGAAGTGCATCTGCACCACATTCAATACTTGCTGCTTCATCTCATCGTAAGTGGCAGTAGCGAAGTGTTCTTGAATAACATCGGAACCTAAGTTCGACGTCATAATCACCACTGCATTACGAAAGTCCACTGTACGACCTTGGCCATCGGTCAAACGCCCATCATCCAGCACCTGCAATAGAATGTTGAATACATCAGGGTGCGCCTTCTCCACCTCATCCAACAAAATCACGGAATATGGACGGCGACGCACCGCTTCGGTCAAATAACCGCCCTCTTCATAACCGACATATCCAGGAGGCGCGCCGACCAAACGAGATACTGAGTGTTTCTCCATAAATTCCGACATATCGATACGCACCATGGCGCTCTCGGTATCGAACAAGAATTTTGCCAGCGATTTACACAGCTCGGTTTTACCTACCCCGGTTGGGCCAAGGAACAGGAACGAACCAATTGGCCGGTTTGGATCGGCTAAGCCGGCGCGACTACGACGAATCGCATTTGCTACTGCATCCACCGCTTCACTTTGACCGATCACTCGTTCATGCAGGGCATCTTCCATGTTCAGCAGCTTTTCACGCTCGCCTTCGAGCATTTTCGATACTGGGATACCAGTCGCTTTTGACAAGACTTCAGCGATTTCGACATCGGTCACCTTGTTTCGCAGCAGCTGCATATCTTGCATCTCAGCTTGTGCGGCTAAATCCAGTTGTTTTTCCAACTCAGGAATACGGCCATATTGCAGCTCAGACATGCGAGTTAGGTCACTTGCACGACGCGCCACTTCCAAGTCCATCCGCGCTTGTTCAAGATCCGCTTTAATATGTTGCGTTCCCGCCAGCGCCGCTTTTTCAGTAAACCAAATTTCGTTCAACTCAGCGGCTTTGCGTTCAACGTCATCAAGTTCGGTACGCAGATGATCCAAACGCTTACGGCTCGCCTCGTCGCTTTCTTTCGCCAGCGCTTGCTCTTCCAGCTTCAACTGAATAGCACGACGCTCCAATTTATCCAGCGGCTCAGGTTTGGAGTCGATTTGCAGACGAATTGAAGACGCCGCTTCGTCAATCAAGTCGATGGCTTTATCAGGCAACTTACGATCGGACACGTAACGGTGCGACATCGTTGCCGCAGCCACAATTGCCGGATCGGTAATTTCTACATGATGGTGCAGCTCATAGCGCTCTTTCAGACCACGCAAAATCGCGATGGTGTCTTCCACTGTGGGTTCATCCACCAGCACTTTTTGGAAACGACGCTCCAATGCCGCATCTTTTTCCACATACTGCCGGTATTCATCCAACGTGGTGGCTCCGACGCAGTGCAGCTCACCGCGCGCCAACGCAGGTTTGAGCATGTTGCCCGCATCCATCGAGCCTTCGGATTTCCCCGCGCCGACCATGGTGTGTAACTCATCAATAAACAGAATGACTTGGCCTTCTTCCTGCGCCAGCTCATTCAGCACGGCTTTTAAACGCTCTTCAAATTCACCACGATATTTTGCCCCAGCAACCAAGGCGCCCATGTCCAATGACAATACGCGTTTGTTCTTAATCCCTTCAGGCACTTCACCATTGATAATACGCTGCGCCAACCCTTCGACAATAGCAGTTTTACCTACACCAGGCTCACCAATTAATACGGGGTTGTTTTTGCTACGGCGTTGCAACACTTGAATGGTACGGCGAATTTCATCGTCGCGGCCAATAACCGGATCGAGCTTGCCTTGTTCTGCGCGCTCGGTCAGATCGATGGTGTACTTTTTCAATGCTTGGCGTTGATCTTCGGCGTTCGGGTCATCGACCTTTTGTCCGCCACGGATCTGCTCGATGGTTTTCTCCATCAGCTCTTTGGTCGCACCCGCTTGCTTCAAGCATTTGGCGAGAGTGTCACTACCTTCTAACGCCGCTAACACAAAAAGCTCACTAGAGATAAATTTATCACTGCGCTTTTGCGCTAATTTGTCGCACAGGTTGAGCAAACGGATCAGCGCTTGGGACAACTGTACATCACCGCCCGAACCATCCACCTGCGGCAAACGTTCTAACTCTTTGGTTAACAGTGAACGCAGCGTGCTAACTTGAATGCCCGCTTGGGTTAACAATGGATGAATAGATCCAGAATCTTGGTTTAACAAAGCCATCATCAGATGGACAGGTTCTATAAACTGATGATCGCGTCCTAGCGCCAGTGACTGTGCATCTGAGATAGCGATTTGGAATTTGTTGGTCATACGATCGAGTCGCATATCCCCTCCTAACAATCTCAAAATAGAGGAATAACTTCGTTGATTTAAATGTGGGGCTATTCGCGACTAATTCAAGCCTGAGAGGCAACTATTTTGCTGAGAGATTGCGCAATTTTAGCCGCTAGGCTGCAATGCGTTGACGTTAATCACGCCAAATAAGTGAGGCCATCCGTCCGGTGATCGGCGAGCGGCGGTAGGAAAAATAACGATCGGCAAGTGTGTAGGTGCAATCCCCTAAAGCATAAATATGGGCGACACCGGCGGCTTGCAATCGTAACTGGGCAAGTTTGACCAAATCAGCCAGATACTTGTCTGGTACGGCTGCATTTGTAGACGGGATAAAACAAGTTTCGGCTTGAGGCGTATTCGCCATAAAAGCAGCCCGCACCTCAGCCCCCACTTCAAAGGCCGATGGACCAATGGCGGGGCCAAGATAGGCGTACAGTTCACTGCCCTTAGCAAACTTAGCAATACCTGCTTCTAAAATGCCATGGCATAAGCCGCGCCAGCCCGCATGTAATGCAGCAATTTGCCCGCCTGCAGCATCACACACTAAAACGGGCAAGCAATCAGCGGTCATAACCGCTAACACTTGCTCTGCTTGACAGCTAAATGCGCCATCGGCACGGCGGTTTGCATCGATATCAACCTCGACCACATCAACACCGTGCACTTGGGTTAACCACTGCGGCGCCGCGGGTAGGCTAAGCTGCTCGATTAACAGAGCACGGTTATGCGTTACCGCGACTGGATCATCATCTACGTGATCGCCTAAATTTAGGCTGGCATAAGGCGCTTTACTGACGCCGCCAGTGCGATCAGTAAAGGCAATATGAACCCCCGCAGGGATAAACCAGTCAGCTGGGATCAATAGAGCATATCCTCAGGATGTTCTTCGGTATCCTTGCGCAGCGCTTTGGTCAGATTCTGCATATCTTCTGGGATTGGCGCTTGCCAACTCATCACTTCACAGGTGATAGGATGTGCTAACTCTAACCGAATCGCATGCAGCGCTTGGCGTTTAAATTCTTTCAAGATTTCGATGAATTCAGGGCTCGCCGCTTTGGGTGGTCGCGGACGACCGCCATAAACCGGATCACCGACCAATACATGACCGATGTGAGCCATGTGCACACGAATTTGGTGAGTACGGCCAGTTTCCAAGCGTAAACGCAAACGGGTGTGAGCACGGAATTTTTCCGCCACACGATAATGCGTTACTGATGGACGACCAGCATGATGCACCGCCATATGAGTCCGTTTGGTCGGGTGACGGCCAATAGGCTCATCCACGGTGCCACCCGCGGTCATGGTTCCCAACACAATCGCTTCATACTCACGGGTGATCTCACGCGCTTGCAGCGCTGCGACCAGATGCGTTTGCGCTTCGACCGTCTTGGCCACCACCATCAAACCTGTGGTGTCCTTATCGAGACGATGCACAATCCCAGCCCGGGGTACATGCTCAATGTTGGGGCAATGATGCAGTAATGCGTTCATCAAGGTGCCGTCACTATTGCCAGCACCCGGATGCACCACCAAGCCCGCTTGCTTGTTGATCACCAGAATGTGCTCGTCTTCATAGACGATGTCCAAATCTATTTGTTGCGCCACAGCGACCGTTTCTTCTTCGATCTGTGCGTCAATCTCAATAATTTGCCCTTCCAGCACTTTTTCGCGAGGTCGACTCACAACCTCACCATCAATGCTGACATTACCTGCCAGAATCCACTCTTTTAGGCGGGTTCTGGAATAATCAGCAAACAATTCGGCCACAGCCTGATCTAATCTCTGGCCTGTTTGGGTTGCTGATATCTCGCTTTTTAGATTAATCTCTTGCGTCATAGGAACCGTCCCCAATTATTGGGGTCATAGAACTGTGTTAAATTCAGTTAAACACGGAAATGATCCATTTTATCTTGAAATGGCAAATTTCTTAACTATAACTTTCAAAAAGACACTCATAGAAGTATGCATATATTTGTCAAAGGCGCTGCCATCGCCTTTTTTTCATTGGCCTTAGCAGCTTGTAGTAGCTCTCCAGACGAAGACGGTTTTACAGGAAAAGAGACTGTTGACGTGCTTTATAGCCAAGCACAAACCGCTATGGAGACCGGAAATTTCGCCAAAGCAGCCAAAACGTTGGAACAGATTGATTCTCGCTTCCCGTTTGGCGCCTACAAAGATCAGGTACAGTTGGATCTGATTTATGCGTACTACAAACAAGACAGCACTGCCGACGCGTTAGCGAATATCGACAAATTTTTAAAGCTGAACCCAACTCACCCAGACAGCGACTATGTCATTTACATGCGCGGTTTAGTGAACATGCAAGCAGATAACTACTTCCTGCACAATATGCTCAATATCGATCGTACAGACCGCGATCCACAGTACGCGCAAGATGCGTTCAAAGATTTCGGCCGTCTCATTCGTAGCTACCCAAACAGTAAATACGCTGTGGATGCACAGCAACGGATGCAGTTTTTGAAAGACCGCCTTGCCAGCTATGCGATTCGCGTGGCCGAATACTACGTCAAGATCGACGCTTGGAGCGCTGCAGCAGTTCGCGCACAAACTGTGCTGGAAATGTATAACGACACTCCGTATGTGGAACGCAGCCTCGAAATTATGGCGCAAGCCTATCAGGCACTTGGCCAAACTCAAATGCGTCAACACGTATTAGAGGTGATGAAAGCCAACTTTCCAAGCAACGAATTAGTGGCAAATAACCGCTAAAAAACAAAGTTGTTATGAAGCCCCAGTTATTGGGGCTTTTTTGTGACTGACGCGTAGGTTTCGCCGCTTAGCGTTCATAAAATCAGCGCCAGCGAATTGGCCGCAAAGGCTTATAAATAGGCGTTTTTGCCCCTGCTAAAAATCTTGTAAACCCTTTTCGAATAAATCTTGCTCAAACACTCGAACTTTTGAAATATTTCTCAGAAAAGAGTTGACTCAAAACCACAAAAGCCTTTTAATGCACGCCGTCGCCCGAATAGCTCAGTCGGTAGAGCAGCGGATTGAAAATCCGCGTGTCCCTGGTTCGATTCCGGGTTCGGGCACCACCTTTAATTTAAAGGTGCGGGAAACCGAAAATATAGTGAAGTACAGGGCAGGTGTGGTGGAATTGGTAGACACGCCAGCTTCAGGTGCTGGTGCCCTTACGGGCGTGGAAGTTCAAGTCTTCTCACCTGTACCAACTATATAATCGTAATCCTGACTCTGTTGTGCAGGTGTGGTGGAATTGGTAGACACGCCAGCTTCAGGTGCTGGTGCCCTTACGGGCGTGGAAGTTCAAGTCTTCTCACCTGTACCAATCTCAACAGAGTGACAATAAGATGCAATGCAGGTGTGGTGGAATTGGTAGACACGCCAGCTTCAGGTGCTGGTGCCCTTACGGGCGTGGAAGTTCAAGTCTTCTCACCTGTACCAACTTAAGACCTCGTCATGACGAGGTTTTTTTGTGCCTGAAATTCGGCATTTGATAGCCCTTTCTATAGCCCTTCACGCCGTTATTGCAGCTGAAACAGACCATCGTTTACTGAGCCCAACGCATACCTCATGCTACCTGCATCGATATAGCTGCTTATAATCCAACACTTGAGGCCACACAGCCAACATGCAGCCTCATCGTCGTTCGGTTAGTCAATGCTGGCGATTTCGGCCTCAGTTAAATAACGCCATTCGCCCGGCGCTAAGCTTTCATCCAACTCAATCGCCCCTATCGCTTCACGATGTAACTCAGTCACCTTGTTGCCTACGGCAGCAAACATACGTTTTACTTGGTGATATTTACCTTCGGTGATGGTCAGCAGCACTTCAGCGTCACTTATCCGTACGAGCGTTGCCGGACGGGTCAGCTCCTTTTCGCCATTCAATGCCACGCCATCAAGAAAACGCTGTTCAGCATCTTCCACTAGCGGTTCGGCGAGCCATGCGCGATAACGCTTGCCGCACTCGCGCTTGGGTGATGTGACCCGATGCGACCATTGCCCATCATCGGTGATCAGCAATAACCCGGTCGTATCCGCGTCTAAGCGTCCAGCAAAATGCAAACGGTCAACCAGCGGTTCATCAATCAGATTGAGCACACTTGGGTAAACTTCATCGACATTTGAGCATAAGGTTTCCAGCGGCTTGTGCATCATGATGTAGCGCATACCAATCAAACTCAGCAGTGCACCTTCAAGAGTTACCATCATATCTGGCTGCAACTTAAAGCTGGCGTCTTTCACCACATGGCCATCCACTTCAACCTCACCCTGCTTTAGCGCTCGCTTTGCCAAATTGCGGGTAAAACCAGTCGCTTCACAAATAAACTTATCCAGTCGCACGTTCACTACTCATCTGAGGCTAATCTCGGTGGCGCATTATCCGTGAAAGCGCATGGCAGCACAAACGCGATAACATTCGATGACAATTTCGTCACACGTAACACTTGAGACAAAATGTGATAACAACTTAACATGAGCCACCTGCAATGCGACAGCCAACGGCTGACGACGAACATCGTGCGAGCTCTTTGCAGACAACTCAATAATCGCAAAGCTATAAAGGACTAATAATGAATAAGTTACTGATTGGCGGCCTGTGCGCCACCATGATTGTGGGTCTGAGCGCCTGTAATGACGACAAAGCGGAAGTGAGCACTTCAGCCGCCCCAGCAACCCAACAAACTGCTGCGGCTACCGCGGTAAAAGCTGCCTTAACCTCCGGTATCGAGCTGGCAAATTTTGATTCTAGCGTCCGTCCACAAGACGACTTCTATGATTATGTTAACGGTAGCTGGATCAAAAACACTGAAATCCCTGCTGACCGCACTTCAGTAGGCGCGTTCTACGATCTGCGTGAAAAATCTAAAGACGACATCAAAGCGATTATCGAAGACGTTGCCGCGAAGACAGATCTGCAAGCGGGTACCGATGAGCAGAAAGTGGCAGATCTGTACCGCTCATTCATGGACACCGAAACGTTAGACAAACTCGGCATCAGCCCACTGAATCCTGAATTGGCTAAAATTGATGCCATCAGCAACACTGATGAACTGATGACCTATTTTGGTGAAAGCCAAATGGTCGGTGGCGGTACACCGATTGGGTTTTATATCGGCATCGATGCCAAAGATTCTAGCCGCTACGCCACCCATTTATGGCAGTACGGCCTGACCTTGCCAGAGCGTGACTATTACTTCAACGATGCAGAACGCTTCGTCAAAATCCGTGAGCAGTTTGTTGACCATATGATCAATATGTTCAAACTGGCAGGTTGGGAAAAGCCTCGCAAGAGCGCCGAAGCGATTTTGAAGCTGGAAACCGCGATAGCAGACGCCCACTGGGATGTTGTTGCCAGCCGCGACAGCACCAAAACCTACAACAAATATCTGTTAGCAGATCTGAAAACCGTTGCGCCAGAAATCAACTGGAATAACTACCTGCATGCCTTAGGTGGTGACAAGCAACCCGACATCATCATTGGTCAGCCTAGTTATGTCACTGCGTTAGGTAAGCTGATTAAAGATACCGATTTAGCGACTTGGAAAACCTACCTACGTTGGCACTTGCTGACCAGCTTTGCCAGTGATTTAGGCAGCAATTTTGATGAAGAAAACTTTGATTTCTTTGCCCGTAAACTGAACGGTCAAGCCGAACCAGAACCACGTTGGAAGCGCGGTGTGAGCAAGGTGAACGGCCTGCTCGGCGAAGTTGTGGGTAAAGTGTATGTGAAACGTCACTTCACTCCAGAAGCCAAAGCTCGTATGGAGCAGTTGGTTGAAAACCTACGCCAAGCCTACGCTGACAGCGTTGATGAACTGGACTGGATGACCCCTGAGACTAAAGCCGCCGCGAAAGCGAAACTGGCCAAGTTCAATCCAAAGATCGGTTATCCAAACAAGTGGGAAGACTACAGCAAGCTGACCATTAAAGCGGATGACTTGGTGGGTAACGAAATGCGTGCTGGCCAGTTGGAACATGAAAAATCACTGGCAAAATTGGGAGGTCCAATCGATCGCGAAGAGTGGCATATGACACCACAAACCGTGAACGCTTATTACAATCCAACCATGAACGAAATCGTGTTCCCAGCAGCCATTTTGCAACCGCCATTCTTTAATATGGAAGCAGACGACGCAGTGAACTACGGTGGTATCGGTGCGGTAATTGGCCACGAAATGGGCCATGGTTTTGACGACCAAGGCGCCAAATTTGATGGCGATGGCAACATGCGTGACTGGTGGACTGAAGCTGACTTGACCGCGTTCCACGAAAAAACCAAAGCCTTAGTTGCCCAATACAACGGCTTCTATGTGTTCCCTGATCTGCACGTTAACGGCGAGCTGACCTTAGGCGAAAACATTGGTGACTTGTCAGGCGTAACCATCGCCTACAAAGCATACAAGAAGTCACTGGAAGGCAAAACAGCGCCTGTACTGGATAACTTGAGCGGCGATCAACGCTTCTTCATGGGCTTTACCCAAATTTGGCGTGGTAAGTTTAAAGAGGAAGCAGTACGTAACCGCGTCGCGACTGATCCACACTCACCGGCTAAATTCCGCGCCTTGGGTGCATTGGAAAACATGCCAGAATTTTACACCACGTTTGATGTTAAACCGGGCGATGGTATGTACATAGAACCCGCGCAACGAGTGAAAATTTGGTAATTGTCATCTATTGATTAAAAGGCGCTGTAAAGCGCCTTTTTCATTTCTAACTCGCGAGGATTCGCACAAAACTTGTGCCTTTTTGCCAAGCCGTTATACTCTCGCACCTTAACTGCCATTTGAGGCCAAAACCATGCATGAAGTCATCGAACAACTGCAACAACAAAGTGAAACTGTGCCAGTGCCACTGGAGCTGCCAAGCTTTGATCAAATTGTTGAAGCAGAAGAACAAATCCTGCTGCCAATCCCGGCAGAAGTGAAAGAGTACTTAATGTATGCCAGTGATGTGATTGTCGGCTCGCTCGAACCTATCACGGTTGCCGATCCCTATTCACACACCTATTTGCCTGAAGTGACCGCATATGCTTGGTCGATTGGATTACCGCGTTATCTGATGCCAATCTGCCAAATTGGCGATGATTTTTACTGTGTGAATGAAGAAGGCATCGTCTACTTTTGGCAAGATGGCTACCTCGATGAAGACAACTGCTATGAATCGTTCTGGCAGTGGGTTGAAGAAGTGTGGCTGCCAAGCTAATCATCCAATAACAAGGAATCATTATGGCGAACAACGCCCTAAATCCGATTGAATTTCAATGCCTACGCCTGTCACTCGGTTTGTCAGTTGCGCAAACGGCTGAGCTACTCAAAGTTGACGTTGCCACCATCGAAGCGTGGGAACAAGGCGCAAGTGAGATTGCCGAAATCGCTGTTAAGAAGCTGCTTGAAATCGACGATATCATTGAGATGCAAGTGCTCAACACCTGCGATTCGATTGAAGCCTTATTTAAGAAAGAGCCGAAGCGTCGTTTGGCGTTTGTCGTCTATCCGACTCAAGCCCTTTATACCCAATACAACCACGAGTTTTTAGCCTCGCTGCCACTGACCGAGTTGTATAACACTGCTGCATGGCGCATCAAAAAAGAGTGCAAACTGGTGCTGGAAGTGGAGATCAGTTTGGTGCCGTTGAATGTGGAAAGCTACAAAGCATTCCGCGAGCAAGCCGGACTGGGCGAAAGCCGTGAAAGTCGCGCCAAGTGGGCAGCGAGCCAACTGTAAATGTACTGCGGTAGCGTTTAGCCAATACCGCCAAATAGATAAGATAACAGCATGACCAATAACGATATTCTGCGCCGATTGCGCTACGCTCTTAACCTGCACGATAGCAAAATGATCCGCATGTTTGCCCGCGTGCACCGCGAAATGGAGCAGGAGCAGCTGCTGGCACTGATGATGAAAGAGGACGAGAAAGATTACCGTCCTTGTGATAACCGCACGCTGTGCCAGTTTTTGGATGCACTGATCATTGAAAAACGCGGCCTAAAACCCGGCGCAGGAATTCCACAACCCTCCAATGATTTGAACAATAACATCATCCTCAAGAAGCTTCGGATCGCGCTGCAGTACAAAGAGGAAGATTTTATTGAACTGCTGGCTCTGGCAGATTTCCGCCTGAGTAAATCGGAGCTGTCGGCGTTTTTCCGCAATCCAGATCAGAAAAACTATCGTTATTGTGGCGATCAAGTGATGCGCTATTTCCTTAAAGGTTTGTCGACCAAATTGCGCGGTAAATAAGCTCAAACGTTCACTTCATTTTAGATGCCAGCAGCCGTCAGTTACTTATTGAACCTGCTGGCATAATTTCTCCTATAACTGCCGCAATATCGTTACTCACCACTCGCTCAAGCTGGCAAATCTATCAGCCGCATCTTTTTTAAACGAAATAAAGTCACTAAAGTCTCAAAAACCAAACAAAGGTCACATTTCGTGCTACGCTATGCCCATCAAGATCACGAAAAACCCAACCACTAAAAATCTAAAAAAGGTTCGCTATGGACGACAATAAACGCCCGCTCTATATGCCATTTGCGGGTCCAGCACTTCTAGAAGCACCGTTGATCAACAAAGGCAGCGCCTTTACCGAAGAAGAACGTACTTCGTTCAACCTCGAAGGGTTGCTGCCTTATTACATTGAAACCATTGAAGAGCAGGCATCTCGTGCCTACGACCAATTCCGTAGTTTCAATAATGCGCTCGATAAACACATCTATCTGCGCAACATCCAAGATACCAACGAAACCCTTTTTTACCGTTTGGTACAAAACCATATCACCGAAATGATGCCGATTATTTACACACCCACAGTGGGGTTGGCGTGTGAAAAATTTTCGAAAAACTGGCGTCGTAACCGTGGCTTATTCATCTCTTACCCAGCGAAAGAGCGTATTGACGATATCCTCAATAACTCCACTCGCCACAAGGTAAAAGTGATTGTTATCACCGACGGCGAACGCATTTTGGGCTTAGGTGACCAAGGTATCGGCGGCATGGGGATCCCGATCGGTAAACTCTCTCTGTACACCAGCTGTGGCGGTATTAGCCCAGCGTACACGCTGCCAATTACGCTAGACGTAGGGACCGATAATCCACACCTGCTGGAAGATCCTATGTACATGGGCTGGCGTCATAGCCGTGTCGGTGGCGAAGAATACGCAGAATTTGTGGATTCGGTACTCGAAGCCATTCACCGTCGTTGGCCTGATGCACTGATCCAATTTGAGGATTTCGCTCAGAAAAACGCAATGCCACTGCTGCAACGTTACAAAGATAAATACTGCTGCTTTAACGATGATATTCAAGGCACGGCTGCCGTGACTGTGGGTTCATTGCTGGCTGCATGTAAAGCCGCCAACACCCAATTGAGCGAGCAACGCATCGCCTTCTTGGGTGCCGGTAGCGCCGGTTGCGGTATCGCTGAAGCTATCGTTGCCCAAATGGTGTCTGAAGGTATCAGCGATGAGCAAGCACGCCGCCAAGTGTTTATGGTGGATCGCTGGGGTCTGCTGCAAGACAATATGCCGAACCTGCACAACTTCCAAAGTGTGTTGGCGCAAAAACGCGAGCATATCGAACACTGGACTAACTTCTGTGACAACATCTCGTTGTTGGATGTGGTCAACAACGCCAAGCCAACTATTTTGATTGGGGTTTCTGGCGCGCCGGGATTATTTAGCGAAGAGATCATCAGAGCCATGCACAGCCACTGTGCTCGCCCGATTGTGTTCCCGCTGTCTAACCCAACCAGCCGTGTAGAAGCAACGCCAAAAGATATTCTGTATTGGACTGATGCCCAAGCCTTAGTTGCCACGGGTAGCCCATTTGAGCCAGTGGTCGTTGATGGCAAAACCTATGAAATCGCCCAATGCAACAATAGCTATATCTTCCCAGGTATTGGCTTAGGGGTATTGGCAACGGGTGCCAGCCGCGTCTCAAACGAGATGTTGATGGCGTCGAGCCGCGCATTGGCTGAATGTTCGCCATTGGCGCTAAATGGTGAAGGTTCATTGTTGCCATGCTTGGAAGAGATCCACACGGTCAGTAAACACATCGCCTTTGCTGTAGGTAAAGTGGCCATTGAACAGGGTTACGCCCTGCCAAAAACCGACGAGCTGTTACAACAAGCGATTGAAGATAACTTCTGGAAACCAGAATACCGTCGCTACCGTCGTACCTCGTTCTAATCAGCGCTTTTGCTGCGAAGCAAACAAAAACGGATGCCTATGGCATCCGTTTTTGTTTTGCATTCAGTGCCAATCTACATCGGCATACCAATCACTTCACGCATGCTGTTCAGCAAGCGGCGATCAGTACGAGCTTTCTTCAACTTACGAATACTTTCACGCAGCGCATATTTAGCAATTTGCGCATAAATACCATCGGTATCTTGCTGAGTGATTTCCTGCTCGCTTTCCGCTTGTTTTTCGGCGAGCTGTTGACCAACCATACTCAGTTGCAACCACGCCGCAGCAATAAAGAAACCATGAAAGTGCGCTTTAGGCATCAGCTTAGTCGCACTCGCGGGCAGGTTCAGCCATGCCTCTTCAAACGTGGCGGTGTTATCTGTCAGCAACTCATCAAACAAGGCATCGTAGGCTTCACGCAGGCCCTCTGGCAGTTTGTCCATCGGCAAAACCGTGGCGCAGATATTTACCGCTGCGGTATAAGCTTGCTCGCGATATTCAGGTGTTTGTTTGCTCATATGCACTCCCAATCAAAATCGGCGGCAAGTATAGCATTGCGCAGATGCCATTAGCAGCGATTCGCTGCCGTCTAGCGCGTGAATTTGCTATCATGGCGCCAATTTCATCTTAGCTAAACACCAACTACTGCATGACGGATACGCCAGCTTCTTTTGATGCCAGCCTTCTCAATCAACTTGCCCGCGACATTAAACTGTGGGGGCGCGAGCTTGGCTTTGCCAAAGTTGGCATCAGCGATATCGATTTAGCCGCAGAGGAGCCGAAATTACAGCAGTGGTTGGCTAACGGATACCATGGTGAAATGAGTTATATGGCGAGCCACGGCATGATGCGTGCCCGCCCAGATGAGTTACATCCCGGCACTGTACGGGTGATTTCAGCGCGGATGGATTACCTGCCACCAGACGCCGGTTTTGCCCAAAATCTCAAAGACCCCACCAAGGCGTATATCTCCCGTTATGCGGGTGGGCGTGACTATCACAAGCTGATGCGCAACCGCTTGAAACAGCTGGGTGAGCGTATCAACCAAGCCTTAGCCGAACTTAATCTGCCCGACAGCGGCTATCGCCCATTTGTGGACTCCGCCCCCATTTTAGAACGGCCATTGGCCGAAAAAGCCGGCTTAGGTTGGACCGGCAAGCATTCGCTAATTCTGGCGCATGACGCTGGCAGTTGGTTTTTTATTGGTGAACTACTGATCAACCTGCCCTTGCCAGTTGATGTGCCCGTCAGCGAAGGATGTGGCAACTGCGTTGCCTGTATCACCTCCTGCCCCACTGGCGCGATTGTCGCGCCCTATGTGGTTGATGGCCGCCGTTGTATTTCCTACCTCACCATCGAGTTGCAAGGCGCGATTCCGTTGGAATTTCGGCCATTACTCGGCAATCGCATTTATGGCTGTGATGATTGCCAGTTGGTGTGTCCGGTCAACCGCGAAGCACCACTGACGGCTGAGCCAGATTTTCATATTCGGGCGCAGCTTAAACAGATGCCGCTGCTCACGCTATTTAGTTGGGATGAAGCCAGCTTTTTGCAACACACCGAGGGAAGCGCGATTCGTCGCATCGGCCATGAGCGTTGGCTACGAAATATTGCCATTGCCCTCGGCAATGCCCCCTACAGCGAACAGATTGTGGCCGCGCTAAAGCAGCGCCAAGCAACTGCGAGCGAGTTAGTTGCCGAACACATTGCTTGGGCACTCACTCAGCAATTACAAAAGCAGCTGATTCATGCGAGCGCAGCAAGCAGTGACCGTAAGCAGCAGCGATTACTGCGGATTATTGAAAAAGGCTTACCGCGCGATGCGTAAGCCCTCTTAGCTACTCACTGCTATCGAGTGTAAAGCCAACCTTTATCGTAACCTGCCAATGGGCAATCACGCCCGCCTCAATATGCCCGCGACTTTCCACCACTTCAAACCAGCGTAGGTGGTGCAATGATTGACTGGCCGCCGCGACCGCAGTTTTTATGGCATCATCTGAGCTGATGGGGGAAGAACCCGTTAACTCAATGATCTTATAGACATGACTCATAACAGACTCCTCAATGATGGGGTTACTCACAGTATAGTCAGAGATGTAACCACTGACATTTGTTGGCTATCTCTGCTTAGGTCTGTCGTTAATCGTGGCGCATCACATTTTACAGATGTCTAGATGGCTAAAACTTTGATATAGTATGCGCCATTGAAGGATGGCGATAGCAATTGTCAATGACAGCAGTAGGATACGAATGGCAATGATTGAACTGCGACACCTAAGAACCGTGCTCGCATTAAAACAAACCGGAAGTTTGGCCGCCGCAGCAGCCAAGTGTTTTGTCACTCAATCGGCGCTGTCACATCAGCTCAAGGAATTAGAAACACGCATCGATGCCAAGGTGTTTGTGCGTAAAAGCAAGCCGCTCAGCTTTACCGCAGAAGGGCTAACGCTGGTGAGCTTGGCTGAGGATATTCTGCCAAAAGTTGCCGCTACTGAGCAATCACTCAAGAGCACGACCAACCAAGCGCATGCACCATTACGCATCGGCATCGATTGTCATAGCTGCTATCGCTGGTTAATGCCGGTGATGGCGCAATTTAAACAGCAATTTCCTGATGAACGCTTAGATCTACTGAGCCGTTATTCATTTGATGCGCTCGATGCCCTTGAACAAGACGAGTTGGATTTGGTGTTAACCTCTGATCCGGTCAACAACCCAGCATTACACTTTGAGCATCTATCTGAATTTGAAGTGAAATTGGTGGTGGGAAAAGACACAGAATTAGCACAACAAGCCTATGTCAGCCCTGAACAACTGGCGGGTGAGACCATTATCAGTTATCCAGTGCCGCTATCTCGGTTAGATCTGGTGCAGTATTTTCTCGCACCTGCTGGCGTCACGCCCGGCCCCCAAAAAACCTGCGATCTCACCAATATGCTACTGCAACGTATCGCCTGTGGCGAAGGGGTGGCAAGCCTGCCAAGTTGGTCGTTGACCGAGGCGCAAGGGCTGAGTTTAACCAGTGTAAGATTGGGCGAAAATGGCTTATATCGCCCCATGTATGCGGCAGTGAGGCGCGATACACAGGCCGAGCAAAATCCATTAATTCAGCGGGTAATGCAGCTGATAGCTAGCGCTACCAGCTCAGCGGTTACAGCGGATTAAGCAATAAGCCGCGCATAGACAGAATACGGCGCAACACCAAGCCGGGTGAGTTGGCATCGCGGGTTTGGCGCAGATTATGGGCAATCATAAACTCGTGCTGCAATTCATCGTCCAAGCCTAACGACTCAAATGCTTCAAGGGTTAACGTTTGCTGCTGAGTATCAATCAAATTTTTGATAATACTCAGTGGAAAACTCTGCTCAGAATCCGCATTGAGATAAGCAAACGCCGTCAGCGCAATAATCTGGCCAAATACGCTAAACAGTGCCAAGGTTTGCACTTCATCTGGGTCGATATTCACGCCTTGCATCTGGTGCAAACTATCCACGGCTTCTACCGCAATACTTTCAGTTAAACGCCAGTAGGCCTGCACCAACTTGCGATACGGCTGCGGCAACTCGTCTAAACGTTCTTTAAGATAGAAGGTAAAGGCGTAGCGATAGATATTCACTTGGCCTAAACGGATCAGCGCATCCTTTAAGGTACGGTTATTGGTATTGATGCTAGGTGACGCGGCGCAATTGCAACGCCATAACAAGTGTGCTGCCAGCGCAGGATCGGTCGACACAATGTCAATCACGTTACGGATGTCACCATCGGCAATGATGGCTTTTTTCAGCGGCACTAGGGTTGCTCGGCGACCAATAACCTGCTCTTCGTTGGAAATAATCGCGCGTACCTGAGTCAACACTTGCTGTTCCAGATCTGTCATAGCAATCTTAACCTGCTGTATTTGTCCGTATAACTGCTTGTTTAGTATGGCAGGAATTTACCCATAAAACGCCCCTAAGGGTCAAGTTGATTCGCCGAATCTGCTCACCTCAGGACGAAAAGGCGCCTTCCTGCTGTAATTTTGAAAAGATTTCAAGTGCCAGTTGTTGGTAACCTGCAGCATTCAAATGTACCGCATCGGACTTCAGCGACGACTTACGCAACAGGCTGGGGAGCGTATCATTCAACAACGGCACATTAAACTCATCGGCTAACGTTTGATAAATAGGCGACGCCGACAGTAACAAACTCTTCTCTGGTACTGATAATAGCACCACACTGATGCCACGGCTTTGTGCTGCGACGATCATCGAAGCTAAATTTTGTTGAGTGTTGACCATTGGCTGGTTGCGCAAAATATCGTTCCCCCCCTCAAGCAAAATCAGCAGGTCGGGTTGGGTTTCATCTAACACTTCTGGCAAACGTGCGACACCTTCGGCGGTGGTCTCACCTGAAATTCCCGCATTAATCACTTGGCAGCCACAAAGGTGAGCTAATTGCGCCGGATAATCCTCGCCCTCCGCCGCGCCAACACCCGCAGTGAGACTATCGCCAAACGCCAGCACTGTGGCTTGACTATCAAAAGGTGGCAAGCTTGGCCCAGAACAGGCGGTGATCGCTAACAGCAGCAAACAGACAAGGCTACGCACGATATTTTGCTCCAATTTACCAGTGCTTAGCGTTTCATAATGCCGTAAAAAAAGCCGCGCTTACAAGCACGGCTTCAACAGATTTTGCTTCAATGGTGGATTAGAATCGATAACCCAGCGTTAACTTAAGCTGGCGTCCTGCGCCTGAGTAATAGCCATTGCCCCACGCACTGTAATAGCCTGAACTGGCATAGTCTTTATCCAGCAGGTTATCGGCGCGCAGACTCGCTTGCCAATCACCGCGGCGATAGTTCAGCGCAAGATTCGCTAACCAATAACCCGCAAGTTTGTCATCAGCATTGGCGTTATCACCTTCCATATAACGCTCACCCAGATACTGGCCTTCAGCGTACAACTGCCACACGTTGTCGATATCGTAGCTGGTAAACACACGCCCTGCGTGCTTCGCCACCCAAGACAGCGACTTACCTTGGTTAATCCCTTTGGTAAATTCAGCATCGGTGTAGTTGTATTCCGCGCCGATATTCAACGCAGGCAACAGCTGCCAACTTGCCGCAAGGTTAGCGCCATAACGACGTGATTCATCAGCATTCACGTTCGCACCGGCAAATGCGCCACCAACGGGCATTTCTGCACTGTTGTCATAGACGATTTCGTCGGTCAGGTGCAAACGATAGAGATTCAGCTTAAGTTGATATTGGTTTTTCAACAAATCCCAACCCGCTTCAATCGAATCGCCTTTTTGCGGTTTCAGCCCCAATACTCCGGGTGAGGTGTAAGCCTGCTCATCCACTTTGGCAAAACGGAAGTTTTGTTCAGCGCGCAGATAGAAACGTTGTCCCGCTACCGGACGATAATTCACCCCGATTTCCAACGCATGGGCGTGTTCGTCAAGATCAATGCCATCAGCATAGATTGCCGCATCGTACAGCTCATCTTTCACCTTGGCATAACGACCACCGATCACGTAATCCACCGAGGTGGAAAACGGCACAGTTGCTTGCACATAGGCGCTGCTAAGCGTTTGTGTGTTATGGCGATCCGTTGAACTCAGATCAAAATCGGCCTTACCACGATGCAGGTCAGCACCGATAATCAACGTCAACGGCCCTTTATCGGTTACATACTCGCCAATCGCTTTTGGGTTAACTTCCAGCAATGAACGGCTGTTTTGCCCCAGCGAACCGTAGCTGATGCTGCTTACCAAAGAATCGGAATAGTTAACATCGCCCGCCAGTGTCCAATGCTTGCTCACTTGCTGCTGCAGATGGGCACGCCACGCGTCGGTCATCTCATGAATGTAGTCGCCAAGTTGCCAAGGGCTTGCTTGACGAGGATCGGCGTTAAATTCATCTAACGTCAACGCCCCCGGCGTCTGCTGTTTGTTGTCGTAATAGCTGCCTTCAACAAAGAACTGGCGAGTTCCCTTTTCGTACTGCACGCGCGCTAATACTGAGCTCGTTTCGTTATCGTTGTTACGACGATAGTTATCCGCTTGGTGATAATCTGCCGCCAAGAAGTAACGCCATTCACTGTTAATTGCCCCAGCAAGATCCGCTTTGGCTTCATAGCTGTCATAACTCCCTGCCGCAACGCTGATATTGCCGCCGGTGGCGCTTGGTGCTTTGGTGATGATGTTAATCACCCCGCCCACCGCTTGGTCACCGTAAAGCACACCGGCACTGCCGCTGAGGATTTCAACCCGCTCAATTTGATTCAGTGGAATTGCGCTGATGCTGGCGGCCGCGATGTCGATATTGTTCAGCCGACGGCCATCGAGCAGGATCAGCGTGTTGTTTACCGCGGTGCCCGAGTTAAAACCACGCATGGCAAACACAGCGCCGTTGTTGCTATCAGAAATCTGAATGCCCGCCCGACCACGCAATACTTCGGTAAGATTTGTCGCGCCCGTCAAGGCAATTTCAGTTGCATCAATCACTGTGACGTTGGCAGCGATATCAAGTGGATTTTCAAGCTGGCGACCGATAACAATCATCTGTTCGTCGGTCGTTGCTTGCGGTTCTGCCAATGCAGGAAGTGAATACGCCAGCGCACATAGCACCGCGAGAGAAGTTGGTTTAAATCCCATTTCCTTTTGCTCCTAAAGGGAAACGGGGCATTTGCCACAGCCAATCACTAGATATGCCGGCCCATTTCGCGATCTGCCCACCGAAATACGCGAAATACCTTTAGGGCCGGTCTCCGGACTTTGGCTATGCGAGCTACGCACGATGCTGACTGATTAACGCTTACGCGCGCCAGCATCTCACCATTTACCGTTGCGGGGGCAGTGCCGGAATTTCACCGACTTCCCGATTATCCCATCCTTGATGGGCACCACAAAAGGTTGACTAAATAAGTATGATACTCCCGTAAGGGAGGCGCATTATAGACATCTAGGCGGCTAAAAGTCCAACCGAATTCGCCGATATAAAGCAAAAGGGGCAAGCCCATAAGACTCACCCCTACATTACTTACTCATCGACGTTAAACGTTGGTCACGCCATAATCGTCATCAGCGTCAATCCCTTTAGGATTATGACCGTATTCGTTGTCACCTGGCTCACCATCTTGGCAATAGAACACAATTAATACTATCCAACCGATAACCGGAATAATCCCAATCAACTGCCACCAGCCGCTACGCCCAGTATCATGCAAACGGCGTGCGCCTACAGCAAGGCTTGGAAGCAAGACGGTCAGTGAATAGAGCGTTGAAATCACCACAGTACCTAAGATCACGTCGACCAGTTGCAGTAGGATCGACACAATCAGGTTAAATAGGAAAAACATCCAATACTCTTTGCGCCGTGCGCGGTCAGTAAAGTCTGCAAATTTCTTAAATGCGCCAATGTAATATTCCATCTTTTCTCCCTCACCACAGGTGCTAAATAGGCCTTTCCATGCTTAAGCATCCTGCCAAATAACAATCAAATATTATGTTTTTCAGATGGATATAATTCCACCAGCGCTTACCATAACATAGCCATACAGTTAGCCAAGTGATCGCGCTAAGAATTTACATCGGTGCTATTTATATCAGCGCTTTAGGCAAAGGAGAGTAGCATCTAGCCCTACCCTTGCCCATGCGCCGATTAACGCCGATTGAATACACTGTGAGATTGCGACAGCACCAGCCAATAAAACTGAAATCCGCCCAACACCAATTGATTGGAAAATACCGACGGCGCACGCCCAGTCCATAAATCTTCCAGCATCAATGGGTCCACATAGGCGGTTTGGCGCAACTTATCTAACTCTACCCGCTGTGGCTCTGGCGACAGATTGGCAATCACGACCACTTTCTCTGACGGATTCGCGTAGTTGTAGCGCACAAAACCAAATACCGCGTCATTGGCCAGATCCAGCATCTCGCGATTATTAAAGTCAGCAAACGCGTCCGCTTGTTTGCGCAGCTCGATAAGCTTTTTCATGTCTAAAAATAGCTGCTGTTGAATTGAGCCCGGTTCATGGCGCTTTTCCATCACGGCCCAATCCAATTTGGGTCGGTGCAGCCAACGGCTGTCCGCTGATTTGTCGGTGTCACGCTCATAGTTGTAGTCGTTTAGCGTGCCTACTTCATCGCCGTAATACAGCAATGGAATGCCACCAAACGACATAATCAAACTGTGCAACATCACAATATGTTTGCGACTGTTGCGGATCAGTGTTTCATCGCCGTTTTCAATCCCCGCTTGCAGCCCCACCAATGAGGCTAGTGAGCCGGAGATCCTTGCATCACCGGTTTTTTCATTCTTACCAAATGGCCGTCCACGCGCCGAGCTGTTATCAAACTCGCCGGTAAAATAGTCCACCAAAAAGCGACGGTGCATCGCTGGGTTATAGCCCACCAAACCGATATCTTTGTCATCAAAACCAAAGCCGATATCGTCATGGCAGCGCAGATAATTGAGCCAAGTTGCCCGCTCCAATTTGGCTGGCAGACTTTTAAGCCCCTGATTAAGCAGGCGCGCATTTTTGGTGGCTACACTCTCCCACAATAACGCCATAAAGGTGGCGTTGTAGGCGATATCGCATTCCTTGGCGACCACCGCATCTTCACCAAAGTATTTGATGATCTCCGATGGCGACACAATCGCTTCCGCGATAAAAATCAACCCCGGTGCCACAACCTGACAGCAATCTTTAAACAGCTGCAACACCTTGTGTGCCTCAGCCTCGTTTTGGCATGGCGTACCAATTTTTTTCCATAAAAAGGCCACCGCATCGAGGCGTAACACGTCGACACCTTTGTTGGCCCAGAACAGAATGACATCCAGCATTTCAATAAATACTTCTGGGTTTGTGTAGTTCAAATCCCATTGATATTTATGGAAAACGGTCATTACCCATTTGTTGATTTTGTCGTTCCAACTGAAGTTGCCAGGGTCGGTTTCGGGGAATACTTCCGGCATGGTTTGCTCAAACATGTCGGGAATGGTGCGATCATCAAACATGTAGTAATAGCTTTGATACTTGGCATCGCCCTGCATCGCTTTTTTTGCCCACGGATGCTGATCTGAAGTGTGATTGACCACGATATCGAGTGCGATCAGCGAATCTTGCTGATGCAGCGCATCGATAATCTCTTGCAGAATCTTATTTGAGCCCATGCGTGAATCAACCTTGCGGAAGTTACTCACCGCATAGCCGCCATCACTCTTGCCTACCGGACATTCACAAATTGGCAGAATGTGCACCAGATTAACCCCGAGCTCGGCAAAGTAATTAACGCGATCACGCAGATCGGCCAGATCCTTGGCAAAGCCATTGGCATAGAGTGCCATGCCTACCCAACGTTGCTGCAAAAACCAGTTGTGATCCGCTTCGCGCTGCCGATCCACCTGTTTAAATTTGGCATCGCGCTCGCTGTAATTGCGCGCCATCACCCCAACCAAACTGGTTAACTGCTCTTCGAAATCACGTCGATGGCCATAAAGCTTGTTAAACAAGGAATAGATAGCGTAAAAATTAGCGCCAAGCCGACTGTAGAAAAAGCGCAAATCGGTCGCATTAATGTCCGGTTTGAGTTCATCGAGGATACGGTTCAGCAGGGTATGGGATACCTCTTCATACATAGTGAGCCCCTTGTCCTAGAGAGTTAAATCATGCCCCAAAGGCATTTGAAATCGCCATAAATTGCGGGATTGTCGGATACCGCCCCCTGCTGCGTCACGATGAAACCGGCAAACTGCTGCGCGCGTTCTAAAATCGTGTCCCACTGCCAATGGTGCAGCATACCGAGCAGTACGATGGACGCAAATGCGTCGCCAGCACCGACGGTATCAACCACTGTGGTGGTTTGTGGCGGCATTTCATGGCTGATAATTTGCCCCATTTCATACACCAGAAACGCGCCATCAGCGCCGAGGGTGACAATCAGATTGGCAATGTTGTTTTCTAAACGGAAGTTGCGCGCCAGCGCTTGTAACCATTCAATATCATCTTGGGCTTGTTCGGTCTTTGACAGGCAAATCAGCTCCTGCCGATTGAGCTTCACACAATGGGCACCATGCACTTCGGCAAGCACCCACTCCAACTCCCACCAAGGATCGCGCAGGTTAACGTCGACAAAGGCTTTTTGCGCAGGCCAATCTCGTAACTGCGCTAACGAGTCGCGACTGGTACTGCATCTTGCCGCTAAGCTACCGTGATAGAACAGATGTTCTCCCTCAGGCGTCGATAGGTTTTGCGGTTGAATATGATCATAAGCGGTATCCAGCACAAACTCATAGCTAGGCTCGCCCTCGATGATGCTGATCTGCACTCGGCCGGTGTCATGCAAAGGATCAACCGCCACGCTGTCGGTGACCATCTGCCACTGCTGCATTTTCGCCAAGATCTGCTTGCCGCCATCATCATCGCCAACAGCAGAAATCAAACGTGGATTCACACCAAACGCTTGCAGATGCCAAGCCACATTAAACGGGGCGCCGCCCAACAACGGCTCACTATCAGCAAAGCAATCAAACAACACTTCACCGAAGATATAGATGGGTAAACACTCGTTCATCGTTGTTTCTACTCCACGGTTAACCATCTTTTAAGTTGCGGATAAAAATACAGCAGCCCTTCAACAATCCCGCCGCTGTAATTACCGTTTAGCCCAAGCGATTCATCGCCTTGTGCCACCCAGAGTTGCTCATCCAGCCCTTGCATCTTGCTGCGATTGACCGCTTGCATTACCACCTCGGCCAAGGCGTTTTTCACAATAACGGCGGGATAAGGACTCACCAGCACATCAAGGTCATTGCCGCTGTCGCCACTGAAAAATACCTTGTCATGCTGCAGCCCAAGTTCGGTTACCAGAAAATCGATCGCACCGCGTTTACTGGCATTTGGCGGCAACAAATCCACCAGCCCTTGGTCAGCGGTTTCATCAACACTGGTAATCAGATGCACTGGCCACGCGATGTTGGCTAAGCGCCGTTTGACCTCGGCCACCTCGTTGGGGAGCAATTTGGCGGGTATCAGTTGATAACAAAGCTTAAAGCGTTTTTGACGTGGCTCAGGTTGCGGTTGCAGTTGAGCAAACTGGCCTAACTGGCGAGCAAGTTGCTGACTGTCCTGCGGCCATTGCTGTGCTAAATAGTCGTGCCAATGCGGTAGCAGCTGATACTGCTCACCTTCGCGCACATAAATCATGCTGCCGACATCGGTAATGGCGTAATCCGGCAACGGCAGCTGATACTCTGCTATAGCGTGTTGCACTAACGCAATATCGCGCCCTGTAACATAGGCGAGTTTACATTGACTGCCAACAACGAGCTGGGCAAACATTCTCCGCGCCGCAGCAGACTCAGGCTGTTCACCATTGGGCAATAGGGTTCTATCCAGATCAGTACAGAGCAACTCAAGCACAGTCAACCTCCTCGGGCTGTGCATCGAAGAAGTGGTAGTGCTCAATAGCTTCTAAAATGCCCAGCGCGTTGGGCTGACTGGCGTAAAAAATCTGGTGATCTTGCTGGGTAGTTTGGCTGATCTGTTCATGGGCGCGGTTACTCACCACGACCGACAAGGTTTTACCCGTGATCATATCTTCATCACTGCCAGCCCCAGCAGCCACCAGCACCCGCTCTAACGGAATACCCCAAATCGAAGCGACATAGCGCAGTGCCAACCCTTTGGACACCCTAGCGGGCGTGATATCAAGATTTTGCCCAGCGGTGATAAACACATTGATGCTCTGCTCTTCTTGGCGCAGTAACTTCATTATGCGGTCTCGGGTCAAACTGTCTTGATAGGCAGGGTCGATGTGAAACGAAATCTTGAACTTGCTTTGCTCCGATTCATCTTGCAGCGACAAGCCATCGACTTTGCGCAAAATACGGCGAATCGCCCGTGGGTTCCAATCATGGTCAACATGCTCTTCCCAATCGGTGCTGACTTCCAGCTCGCGACCATAGTGAATTTGCGAGCCCAAACTGCTGATCAAAATGTCGGGCTTTGGAATGCGGTATTTCTTCAACACCTTGAGCACCGAATCCAGCCGCCGCGCGGTGGCAATGCCAAACGCCACCTCTTTGCGGCGCTCACGCAACATCTGGCAAAACTCTCTAAGCCCGGTGGGATTACTCAACAAGGTTTTATCGAGGTCGGAAACAATCATACGATCGGCAAAGCGGGATGCTTTGACAATGGCCGCCGAATATTGCTGCGGTTTGTGGGCAGCCACCAACGGCTTAATCTGCTTCAAATAAGCACGCGCGTGAGCATTCCAGCTATATTTTAGCGCCACGTTCTTAATGCCATTGGCCGAAAAAGCACGCCACATATCGCCGTCGAGTAACAGATTTTTAATGGCGTTGCCCAAATCGCGCGAACTGAGCGGATCGACCAACAGGCCAGCTTCGCAATTTTCCACAATGTCCACTGGGCCACCGTTTTCAGTGGCCACAAACGGCAAGCCAGAGGCGGCACATTCCAACAAGGTCAAACCAAACGGCTCGGTTAACGCTGGGTTGATAAAGATGCCGCGCGAACTGGCAGCCATACGGTAAATAGCAGGAACTTCTGAGGGCAGATGTTTTTTAGGAATGGCCACCTTGCCGTAAAGGTCATAGTAATCAATCAGCACCAACAGCTCAGACAACACCTCTTGCGCCCCATTGTCCATCTCACGAATATCATCGCGATTACCGGCAATGATCACCAAGTTGGCCATTTCACGCAGTTCCGGTGACTCGCCATAAGCCTGCATCAAGGTGGCAATGTTTTTGCGCGGATCGGGGCGCGACAATGCCAAAATCATCGGCTTATCTGGGTCATCTAAAAAGCGTCGAATCGCACTGGTGATTTGCGAGGGGGCTTCACCCAATTCGGGCGGATGAAACAGGCTTAAATCGGTGCCGGGTGGGATCACTCGCATGCTTTCTGGTGAGTAGTAATCGTAAAGTTCGTATTGGGATTCAATCTCTTGCCACGTGCTAGTAATCACTAACGAGGCGTTAGCCAGCACTTGTTCTTCCGCTTCAATGCGGTGACGCATGTTGTAGCGCTGCTCCACATCACGCGAGGTCATCCCAGACGCCATCAAACGCTTACGTTTGTCACGCCCAAGCGAGTGTCCGGTATGTACCAATGGAATGCCAGAAAGATGGTTGATTTGCGTGGCAACATAACCCGCATCAGCGTAATGGCTATGAACAACATCCGGCATACGGGCTTGTTGATGAAAGTAATCGAGCAGATTGTCTGCAAAGGTGTCGAGATGCTGCCAAAGTTTCTCTTTGGCGAGGTACTGTTCGGAGCCACAGTCGATTCTGACAATCTGTGCTCCGGCCACCTCTAACGGTTCAATCGGCACACTGTAATCGCTATGAACTTTGTCATCGACAATACGACGAGTGATTAGGTCAACTCGCGCAACCCCAGGTTGGCGCGCTAACGCATTAGCTAAATCAACCACATACTTGGTTTGGCCGCCAGTGTCGGCATCACAACCGAGTTCGAGGTTTTTGCCCCGAATTAACCCATGAATACTGATTAGCGCTAAATATAGCCCTGAATCGTCCTGTTGCAGCTGCATAGACATCTTCTCCGTAAGATGGGTCGAACGTCACGTCAGGTTAGTTTCTCTACAACCGATAAATTCTATATAAATTCAGTAACCTGCGTTCGACTTCTATTCCCAAAAAGTGCTGACTGTTACCGGATAACTCACCATAAGTTGCCCATCACAGCGCATGTAGAGCTTATGCATCGCTGTCATGATTACCCTGCGCCACAGGATAATGATGATAGCGCTCAAAAAACGACCATTTGGCCGCTGTTTTTTCAACCTACCACAACAAAAGCGGAATTACCAAATTCGCCTTAGCGCATAAAGTGTTGAGATTGTGCTGCAATCAGCGCCTAAATCGGGCGATATTGACGGCAATTGAAAGTTGCAGGAACAGATGATTTGTTTTTGATAATCAATAAATTAAAAAGGCACCCGTTGAAGGTGCCTTGTCTTATCTAAGGGGTTCGAGCAGCGCATAGCGCAGGGGGTGAGTTTTATTCAGCCTGCGGTTTGGCATCCTGCGGAGGTTTTAGCGCACCATCGGTAACAACCCCCAACAACGCAAATGGATGTTGTTTATTGGCCTTGGCTAACTGAGCAATGGTTTGCGCTGGGTTATCGACGTGGATCCCTTTGGCCTCCAAATCACTGATCAATTTGGTCACAGGCTGCTGTTGCAGTTGCGCAACGGCGGTTAATGGCGAGTTCATCACCAGATCCATCATCAGTTTGACTGGATGACCTTTGTTATCGTTATTGGCTGCATTGTAGATAAAGGCGCCAGCCACCAGCAGCACCACAATCATCAAGGCTGCGGCGATTTTCTCACTGAAATAACGTTTGAACGGTCCCCAATGGTTGAGGATATGAAACAGGGTTGCGACGACAAATGCCATGCCCAACCATTCATGCATCAGCTTGACTAAGCCTTCCGACAGATGGAAAAACAGCATCACCCCACTCACACCCACAACCACCGAGGTGCCAATCACTAATGGTGTCGACCAGTGACGCATTTTTGCCCTAAACATCTGAGGTTATCTCCCTAATTACAAATAATTACCTAGCTATTGCATAGGATGGAGAAAGCCTTGCTTGGCGGCAATATGGTTTACGTTATCTTTACATTTTGCGCAATAGCCGCAGACGGATGCGGCCACATCCGCCTGCAGCGCCCATCACTATGGGTTGGTGTTGAAGAATGGCAGGGTGCTATTTGGCAGCATGGTACTTGGCAATTTGCCATCCCACTTTTCCGCCTTGGTCAGTTCGATTAAGTCTTTATTTTTGGCCAATGCATCGGCGCGGCTTTTGATCGCGGCCGCTTCCGCATCACCTTTGATACGAATAGCCTCAGCTTCTGCTTTGGCACGCGCCAGTTGCGAGTCAGCTTCAGCTTGCGCTTTGGTGACCGCGATTTGGGCAGATACCCGCTCTTTTTCGAGGTTCTGTTTCTGGGTTTGCACTTCCACTTCAGCGCGCATTCTGTCTTCTACTGATTTTTCGTATGCACTCGAAAAATCGATATTTTCTACTTGGACTGAGGTGATTTCGATTGGGCCTTCTACACTGGCTTTAATCGCATTCGACACATCCAGCACAAACTTCATCCGCTCTTGTACTGCGGAAATTGCGGTATATTGACCAAAGATGTTTTCGACCTGCGTAGGCACTTGGCGATCGACCAAGCGATCCACCATTGCCTGAATACTTTTGAAGTTAGCGTACACCTCAGCCACTTTGGCCTCAGGTACCCTATAGGTAACCGATGCACGAATGGTCGCCGGTTGTTGATCACGGCTGTAGGCCTGCAATCTGTCATAGCTGACAGTATGGGTTTGGGTCGAGATTTTAACTATGCTGTCAAACAGTGGCAGTTTAAAGCCCATTCCCGGTTCGGCGGTGCCAATGATTTTACCGTTGCGCAGGTGCACGCCGCGTTCGCCTTGATCCACAGTAAACCAGCTGCTAAAGCCAAGTACGAATAACAGCAGTAACACGATAATTGAGATTACTTTACCCAATGACGGCGCATTGGATAGTCGAGGTTGTAATACCATAATCAGCTTCCTTTCAAACGTGGTTGACCACCAATCTCACTCAATCGGTGAGGCCTTTGCTTGCCAGCTAAGCTAACAAATCAGCCACATAAATCCCACGTTTTTATCACGAATCAACCCCAGTAATGCATAAATTTACTGTTGTAGAGTCAATAAGATAGCTTTGGCGAAGCGAAGCGAGACAGGCTTAACCGGTACTCACGGTTAGCGCTCAGCGCTGTATACAGCTTTTGCGATTAACCATAAAAAAAGAGCACCCGAAGGTGCTCTCATTTAACCAAGCTGCGCGACTTATTTGTCAGCAGCTGGTGCAGTTTCAGCTGGGGTGAAATCCAACAGTTCTACTTCAAAAATCAGAGTAGAGTTAGCCGGGATGACGTCACCCATGTCACGGTTACCGTAAGCCAGTTCTGCAGGAATCACGAAACGGTATTTAGCGCCTTTTGACATCAGTTGCAGACCTTCAGTCCAACCTGCAATCACGCGGTTCAGCGGGAATTCGATTGGCTCACCACCGTTTTTCTCGGTGCTATCAAATACAGTGCCGTTGATCAGTTGGCCTTTGTATTTCACTTTTACTGTATCTTCCGCTTTAGGCTTAGCACCTTCACCGGCTTGCAACACTTCATATTGCAGACCTGATTCAGTGGTTACTACACCTGCTTTGGCTTTGTTTTGTTCCAGATAGGCTTTGCCGTCGGCTAAATTTTTATCAGCAACTTCTTGCACTTTAGCGGCGCGCTTTTCACCCACGATTTTATCTAATGCTTCGAGAGTGGCTTTGATCTCTTCGTCAGTCATTCTTGACTCACCAGCTAAGCTTTCTTGGAAGCCAGCAACGATGGCACCTTTATCAACCTCAAAGCCCAGTGTTTCTTGCTCTTTAACGTGTTGAGCTACATAACGTCCTACCGAAGCACCGATACCATAACCTTGTTTTTGTACATCTGTTTTAAGTTCGGTTTTTGCCGCTGGTGCTGCTGCTTTTTGTTCTTGATTACAAGCAGCCAGGCCAACCACGGCCAGCGCTACCAACGAATATTTAAACATGCTCTTCATTCAATTCTTCCTTAGGACTTGAGGCGGTGTTAGATAACCTACAATGTTAAGAGGCGCTTCACTCTATAACAGTTATCTTGTTTATTCAAAATGGGATAATCTCATTAAAGATTTAGGTCGCCAACTCTATTCTTCAGGCTTAAGGCAACCAAAACAGGCGAGAGTTCATGAATTTTCTCCATTTGTTTAAATTTTCCACGTTTGTTCTGTTAGTACCGCTACTTTGGGCCTGTTCACCAGCCGGTAAGCCTGTATTTAATCTCAGCCCCAGTGGCAACTACGCAGCGGCATTATCGCAAGATGGCTCCCTCGCCATCGTCAGCAGCAGTGATGGTATAACCTTGTGGGATATCCCCAATCAACGCGCTAAATATCAATGGTGGCAAGGCGATCGGCGCGATAACGTCATCGCGGTAGCCTTATCCAACAATAATCAATATGCCGCCACCTTGAGTAGCGACTCGGTTGCCTTGTGGCAATTGAGCGATGGCAAGTCACTGGGATGGTGGTCACTGAGCGGTCAGGCGCAATGTGTCGCGGTGGCTAACGACGGCCAACTATTGGTGGGCAGCGCCGATGCCAGCGTGTTTTATCTGGCCGCAGAACGCCAACGCTTGGTGAAATTTCTGGGGCACACCGAAAAGGTCAACAGTGTTGCCTTTGCAGCCGATGGCAAGTTAGCGCTCACTGGCGGCAATGATGCCAAGGCGCTGTTATGGCGTACCGCTGATGGCAAAATTATCAAGCAATGGGCCACCGACTCCCGCGTACTGACCACGGCAATTTCGCCTTCTGGCAAATTGGCGTTTGTTTCCGATAGCACCGGCAATGCGTTTATTTGGGATATAGCGCAGCAGCGGCAAGTCAGCCGATTAAACATTCACACCCGACTAATGAACTTTACTGCGGTCAGTTTTATCCAACAGGAACAGCAGTTGCTCACGGGCACGCCCAATCGCGAATCTCAGCTGTGGCGCATCAGTACTGGCGAAAAACTCGGCAGTTGGCAAGTTGCGATACCGCCAAAACCACAACCTCCGGGCGCGGTGGTCTACGCTGTGTCACAATGGGGCGGAAACGGTATTCAAGCCATCAGCTCCAGCGGCATGTTGGAACGCTGGCAACATCCATAGTAGAGGTAATAATGGAAGGACTGAGCCTAAGAGTCGAAGATCTGGAAACCAAGCTGGCATTTCAGGAAGCCACCATCGACGAGCTCAACAACGAAGTGATTGCGTTGAATAAGATTGTGGCAGAGCAACAATATCAGTTGCAGTTAATCGTAAATAAACTCAAAGCGATAGAGCCAAGCAATATTGCATCGCAATCAGAAGAGACACCACCACCCCATTATTGATGGAGCGAACGCTATGTTATCCATTGCAATTTACGGCGAGCAGGTACTCAATCAAGTCGCGCAACCGGTTACTGTGTTTGATAGTGAACTGCAAACACTGGCAGATGAAATGCTAAATACCATGCAGCAAGCGCATGGTGTGGGTATTGCTGCACCGCAGGTTCATCGTTCATTGCAAATGTTTATCATGGCGTCGAATCCCAACTCGCGCTATCCCGATGCACCGCTGATGGCGCCACAAGTGGTCATCAATCCACAAATATTGCAAACATCAGAGGCGCAAGTGTGGGGCGAAGAAGGCTGTTTATCGCTGCCGCAGGAGCGCTGCCAAGTTGCTCGGTTTGAATCGATCGAAGTAAGATACCAAGACTTATCTGGCGAATGGTGCCAAGAGTGGTTATCTGGGTTTGTTGCTCGTATTTTTCAGCACGAATTTGACCATTTGCAAGGCATCACCTTAAGAGAGCGCACCGCGAAATCGACATGATGTTCAACCGCCTGAGGGAGTTAGGCCACTTCACCATCACAACCCTGTTGCCTGCACTTGTTGCGTTGGCGTTGTCTGGCTGCGCCTATCACGGGGTGTTAACCAGTTATCCCGCCAGCATCGCGCCCCTTAAAACGGGGCTTGATAGCAGCGCACCTGCGGTATTGCCAGACACATTCAAACAAGGGCTACAATCGGCCGATCAACTGCTATATGCCGAGGAGGCTGGCAGAGTAGCGCAGATCCAAGGCGACTTTGATGGCAGCATTAACTATTTCAAACAAGCCATTGCCCGTTATGAAAAACTGGATGAACGGGCGCTGGTCAGCCTATCGAACGTGGGCGCTAACAGCAGCAGTTACTTTGTGAACGACAAAGTGATCCCTTACGAGGGCAACAGCAGCGAACGCATCATGCTGCATCAGTATCAAGCGCTGAACTATCTGATGCTCAACCAACTATCAGCAGCGCAAGTTGAACTGCGCAAAACCAACGAACTGCAAACGCTACAGCAACAAGCCTTGGAAGATGATGACAAAAAAGCGCAAAAGCTGGCCAGTGGTGAAGTCAGCGCACAAGTGGAACAGCTAAAAGCGCTCGGCGATACTCCGCTGAATCCCGCCGGTTACTACCTCACCGGCTTGCTGCATGAACTGTTTAACGAACCCAACGATGCCTACATCGATTACCGTAAAGCTGCTGAATTAGCGCCGAATAACCCAGCCCTGCAGCACAATTTGTTACGCTTAGCCAAACTGCTGAGTATGCCGCAATTAGAGGAATTTAGTGCGCGCTGGGGAGAGCCGAATTTACCGAAGCAAGGCCAAGGACGCATCGTCATCATCAGCGAACGTGGCTTTGTGGCCAGCAAGATGGCGGTAGATCTCACCCTGCCGATAGACGGCAAACTCATGAGTATTGCACTCCCCAGCTATCAAGGCTTGCCAAGCCTAACACCGCTGCCCCAGGTGAACCTTGGCGACAACAGCATGCCCTTTGCCGAACTGAGTAATATCTCCAGCATCGCCGCAGCCGAGCTCAGCGCTGAATTGCCAAGCATTTACTGGCGCCAAGCGGCACGGCTTGCCACTAAAACCTCGATGGTGAATCAAACCGAACGTGATACACCGGCATCATTGCTCGGCAATGTGTTATTGCAAGCCTATAACGTATTGACCGAACAGGCAGATTTGCGCAGTTGGCTGACCCTGCCCGCGCAAGTCGATCTGCTTGATAACTTTATTCAACAGGGTCAATATCAACTACATTATGGCGCTCAGCAGCAAACTGTGTCAGTCGTGGCTGGGCAAACTACACTGGTATGGATAATCGATACTGGAAATATGGTGCGTTTTTATACAAAATCGCTGTAACAATGGATAAATGGAAACGGATATGAAACAACTGAAGCTGATATTCCTCGCCGCGATGGCGTTGTCATTAACGGCATGTGCCAACAAGGTCGAGTACGGCAATGCAAGCGCTGTGGAAACCGTGAGTGAGAACTTCGGTTCAACCGATCTGCAAGCCATTACCGATAAAATGGTCGATAGCATGCTGACCACCCCCTCAGTGATGATGCTGACTGCCAACAACAAAAGACCGATTATTTTTGTTGATAGCGTGAAAAACAAAACCTCTGAACATATCGATACCGAATCGGTGACAGACTCCATCAGTACCAAGTTGCTGCAATCGGGTAAGTTCCGTTTTATCGATATGACCAAGGTAGATGCAGTCCGTAAGCAATTGGATTATCAAAACAATGCGGGCATGGTTGACCCTTCAAGCGCGATTAAATTTGGTCGTCAAATTGGCGCGCAATATATGCTGTACGGCAACCTGTCGAGCATTGTGAAACAGGACGGCAGCACCAAAGACGTTTACTACAAAATGACCATGCGCTTGATGGATTTAGAGACTGGCCTGATTGAATGGGCAGACGAAAAAGAGATCCGTAAAGAGCGTTCAAAAACCCTGTTTGGCCTTTAATACTGCCCACACAGTAGGTTAATCGCAGAAGCCACCGCACGGTGGCTTTTTTGTAACATTTTTTTGTAACACTTAGCTTTTGGTGAAAAAGCTAATTTACGTTACCTTATGCCGCTGAAAATCTTTTTGGTTTAGCTTAAAAAGGACATCAGCGTGAATTCGCTTCGACAGATTGCAAAAAGCAGTGCATTACTGCTGACCATTTCTTGGCTTTCGGCCTGTGCGACACAGCCAACCACCACTCAAACCCGCAGCGATAAACCTTACCTGACCGAGCAGCAAGCAATGGCGCGCTCGGCGCGAGTAAGCAATGTCAGCTACAAACTGCAATTTAATTTGGATGGTAGCGACACCTTTAGCGCGGTGACAGATCTGAGTTTTCAGCTTACCGATACACAAAAGCCGCTGACAATCGATCTCAACCAAGCGACCATTACCCGCTTAGTGATCAACGGTCACCCGCTCTATCCAAAATATAACGGCCTGTTTTTGTCGTTGAATCCTTTGATGCTGAACACTGGCCTCAACCAGATCCACATTGAGTACAGCCGTCCACATTCAACCAACGGGGAAGGTCTGCACCGCTTTGTTGACCCTGTTGATGGCAAAGTCTATCTGTACTCACATTTTGAGCCAGCGGCAGCTCAGCAGATGTTCCCGGTATTTGATCAACCGGATTTAAAAGCCACTTACGAGCTCAGCGTATCAGCGCCGAACGATTGGCAAGTGATCAGCGCCACCCGCGAAACTTCTATCGAACCACAAGGCGATCGCAAACTGTGGCATTTCCCAGTCAGCCCGAAATTAAGCCCCTATAACTTCGCAATGCATGCGGGGCCGTACCACATGTGGCAAGACAACAGCGGCAAATACCCAATGCGCCTGTTTGCCCGTCAATCTGTGGCCGCACAAGTGACACCACAAGATTGGTTTACCTATACCGATGCCGGTCTGCGCTTCTTTGATAACTACTTCGGCATTGCTTATCCATTCAAAAAGTATGACCAAGTGTTGGTGCCTGACTTCCTCTATGGCGCAATGGAAAACGCCGGTGCAATCACGTTTGCCGAAGGTCGTTTCCTCTATAACGCGGCCATGACCGCTGAGCAGAAGCAACGTCTGGCTGGGGTGATCATGCATGAGATGGCACACCAATGGTTTGGCGATCTCGTCACCATGAAATGGTGGAACGGCCTATGGCTCAACGAAAGTTTTGCGTCGTTCATGGGCACCTTGGCCACAGCCAAGGCCACCGAGTTTGATTACGCTTGGCGCAGTTTCTATGCCGGTGGTAAGCAAGGCGCCTATCAAAAAGACAGTAAAGTCACCACTCACCCGATTGAAGTGCCAGTACCAACCACGGCCAATGCTTTTGATAACATTGATGCCATCACCTACCAAAAAGGCGCTTCTGTGCTGAAGCAGCTGAATTACCTGCTCGGTGAAAAGGTGTTCCAAAAGGGTGTGCAAAACTATCTGCAACAGTACCAATGGCAAAACGCTACCCTGCAAGACTTTATCGGAAGTCTCGCAAACGCTGCCAACCGCAATCTGGATCAATGGACCCAAGATTGGCTCTATGATGCTGGGGTGAACACGCTGCAAGCGCAATTCAGCTGTTCAGGCGATCGCATTGACTCGTTCAAGTTGATTCAAAAATCAGCCGAAACCGGTGCCAAGACACTGCGCGAACAGAAAGTGCAAGTGGCCTTGCTGGTGAAAGGGCGTCACGAACTGCATCTGCTCAAAAAAGAGCCGGTTATCTATCAAGGCGCGGAAACAGCTGTACCGTCACTGATTGGCGCGCAATGCCCTGACTTGGTGTATCCAAACTATGAAGATTGGGGTTACGTCAAAGTTGCGCTGGATCCTCGTTCATTTGCAACGGCGCAAAGTCAATTAGCTAAAGTGACAGATCCTTTCCTGCGCTCAATGCTGTGGCAAAGCTTGTGGGATGGCGTGATGAGCGGTGCGCTGCCATTAAACGACTATCTCGACACCGTATTCGTAAACTTGCCCAAAGAGCAGGATTACACCATCGCAGGTCAAGTGTTGGCGTCGCTGCACACCAGTAAATACTGGTTAGAAAGCATGTTACCGCTGCACCAAAATTACAGCGAACGTGCGCAACGCGCGATGGCACAAATGAGCTTACGTTTAGCAATGGAAACCGTCGGCAATAGCGATATGCAACGCCGCTGGTTTGATGCCTATATCAGCTTTGCCAGTGATGAGCTGTCGCTGTCGCATTTAAAACAGCTGCTGCAAGGCGATGCGACCTTAGACGGTATCAGCTTAGATCAAGACACACGTTGGAAGATCATTAGTCAGCTCAACCGCTATAACGTCAAAGGCAGCGAGCAATTGCTGCACGCTGAAGCCAAAGCTGACCAAAGTGATACCGGTGAAAAAGCCGCAATTGCCGCCGAAGTGATTCGTCCAGATGCGGCAATTAAAGCGCAATGGTTGCGTCGTATTAACGACGATGCGGCGCCGTTCCCGAAACTGCGGATAGCAATGAGCAACATCTACCCTGCTGAACAAGCCGCATTAGCGCAAAAAACGGCTGCGGAGCGTCTGCAAAACTTGGCGGATATCGACAACCGTAAAGGTCGCGTGTTTATGCGCTCTTATGCGCCGAGCTTGATCCCACGCGAGTGTACTCATAGCTCGGTTGTCAACTTGCAACAAGCGATTAAGGACAATCCTAATTTGTCGACCTTGACCATGCGCGCGCTGCAAGAGATTGCCCAAGAGGAGCAACGCTGCGTATTGGTCAGCGAAAGCATGACCCAATAATCGCTGTGCTTGTTTAGGTGATTAAAAAAGCTGCCTGCGGGCAGCTTTTTGTTTTTGTTTTGGCGACGGAATAGTGGCAGGCGACTAGCCCTTTAGCTGCAGTTAGCGTGGCTTAACCTCACTGTTTGGCGTTACTGCTGCATCAGCATCTTGCAATGGCGACACCGGTTCTGCTGGCGCGCTTCGGTTAGCAATAGCAGCGTCCTGCACCACCACAGTTTCGCCTATTTTATCTTGAATACATTGGCGGTTGTTGTCCCAATAGACTTGCAAGAAACCCAGCAAACCGGTGGCAATACCGGCACCGTAGCCACCATAGCGACCAAAGGCTGCCCACAGCGATAATGGCTCACCGTTCAAACGGACCACACGAATACCCAACAGTTTTTTACCTGGGGTTTGCCCTCGCCCTAGCGCGGTAAATAAGGTGAAATAAGCGGCGCCCCAACTCAGCCCCAAACCCAGATCGGTAATGATCCCTTTTATCCACGCAATCAGTGACGGCGCTTGGTTCGCATCGGTGTCGCTCAGCTCGGCCGTATTGGCTAACGAGCGCTCAGTTATGGCGGGCGGCTTGGCTGATGCACTGTCAGCTTGCGAGGGGGAAGTAACAGTTGGCGAACGAGGGCTAAGCTGCGGCACCGCTTCAATCGGCGCTAACAATTGCTGGCGATAGTGCTGCTGTTGTTCAGCGGTGAGAAACTGAAGCTCACTCAATAACTCGCCAACCAATGCATTGCGTTCAGCGGGGGCATTGGCATAAATCGCATCCAACTGTTGCTGCAGCGCCGGCAGATTGCCATCAATACAGGCGGTATTTTCACACGCCTCGATCTTTGCCGCCAGCAACACCACGGCACCCGTGCGAGCCAGCGTTTCCACACTGGGGCGATTGAGCGACCCATCTACATCAGACTCAGCGGGCTTAGTGAACTGACTCACCACTGAAGCGACACTGACAAAAATCACTAAGGCGCTGACGACTCTTAACCAGCGCCGCGCCCAAGGGGAAACCACTTGTTCATGCCGTTTACTGACAATCCAGGTTGCTACCGCCGCTACTAATGCCACCACAAAGCTGGGCACATAACTCAGAACACTGATCAGCAGCAGATCTAACAACATCGCTAAGCCACGCCGCCATGGTTTAGCCAGTGGCATCCCCATCAATTGCTGATCGAGTGTAAACGCAAATGGCGTGACGATAGCGCGGGTTTCTTTGCCAGCACGCCACGCTTCAAGCGCCGACTGATATTGCTTATCCTCAATATTCACCTGCAGTTTCCTTGTGCAATAAGCGACCGACCGCTCAGCAGCCAATAGATGCTGATTAATTAAGCAAAAATCATACAGGGAATTTGAGGCAATAGGCTAACCTTGGCCAATAAATCATGCGGTTAATGTACGTGATTTCGAGATTGAGGCAGACAGAACGTCATCAATTGCGGCCAAAAAAAAGAAGCGCCGCAGCGCTTCTTCTGTTGCAACCGTTATCGATTAATCAAACAGATCACGAATGTTGCGGAAATCACTCTTACCTTCAGTGATCTCTTCAGGGGTTAAGCCTGACACTTCGTGCGGGAACACCAACCATTCATCAGAAGAGTGGATGAAGTAATCGGGCTTCATCGGCACTGCGGTATTTTTTGGCTTGTAGTATGGACAAGCGATACGAATGTCGCGCGGCAGATTCAAACGCATGGTTTGCGCCAGTTTTTCTTTCAACGCATGCACGCTACGGCCAGAATCAAACACATCGTCCACAATCAGCAGGCCATCATCGGCATTGGCGTTTTCGATGATGTAATGCAAACCGTGTACTTTGATCTCTTTACTCTGTTTATCGTTACCGATGCCATAGTAAGAAGAAGTACGTACGGCGATATGGTCAGTGTCGACTTTCTTATAATCAAAGTATTCCTGCACTGCGATACCGATTGGAGCACCACCACGCCAGATCCCTACGATAAACTGTGGCCGAAAGCCACTTTGGTAAACCTGAGCCGCCAGACGGAATGAATCCTCGAGCAGTTCCTGAGCTGTGATATAGCGTTTTTCGATCATCGCCACGACCCCGAATGTTAACAAAGAGATAAAACTTGCCGCCGTGTCTTGCGGCCAGACCCAGCGCATACTGCATGCGCCATGGAATATTGGGCGCGAATTCTAACGCAAAACCAGTACGTTTGCTGTGCTTTATCGCGGCTCTTTTGTGAATCATGCCAAATTAATGTGGCTAAATGTTCAGCAAACGCTAATTTTGCCATTATTGATCTACATCCAACCGTTTGCTTGAGCAATTGCGTACATTAAGAGGCGTTGAATTATCCCCTTTCGTATCGGTTACAAATGTTAAGGAAGTTGTATGTCTGTGCTGTCTGAAATTGCCCAACGCCGTTATACCAGCAAAGCGTTTGATGCCACCCAAAAGATCCCGCAAGAGAAAATCGAGCAACTGAAAACTCTGCTGCAATTCAGCCCATCGTCGGTTAACTCGCAGCCGTGGCACTTTGTGATAACGGCCTCTGACGCAGGTAAAGCCACCATTGCCGAAGCCACAGCCAACTTTCCATTCAACACCGCGAAGATCCAAAATGCGTCGCATGTGATAGTCCTGTGTACCCGCAATCAGTTTAGCGATGAACATCTGCAGCGCTTATTGCAGCAAGAAGAGGCTGATGGCCGTATTCCCGATGAAGCTGCCCGCGCCGCATTGCATAATGGCCGTGAGTTTTTCGTCAATATGCACCGCTTTGAGTTGAAAGATGTGCAGCATTGGATGGAAAAACAAACCTATATCGCCTTAGGTAATCTGTTGCTGGGTGCCGGCATGTTAGAGGTAGGTGCCACCCCGATTGAAGGCTTTGATGCCAGCGTCTTAAACAAGGTGCTCGGCCTACGCGAACAGGGATTTACCGCCAGTGTGATTGTCGCCTTGGGCTACAGTGATGCCAGCGACTTTAATGCCAAGCTGCCCAAATCTCGCTTGCCGCAAACGGAACTGTTTAGCGAAATCTGAACCATCCGGTCGGTGAGCCTTACGCTTGCCGACCGTGTGCCAGCTCACATTTCGGTTGCGCTCACCTTTGGCTGTGGCATAGTAGCAATAATCGCCTTTCAGGATTAATGACGCTATGTTGCTTGCCAAACCCGCCATTGCAGAGAAAGTTCAGGAAGCGAATGCCGACATCAAATGTTTGCGCGAAGATAACCCGCTTATCTGGCCGCTGATGACTCTGTTCAAAACCTCTGCCCGCAGTTGGAAAGTGCACCACCTTGCCACCGAACTGCAGCAACGCGGCTTAATGCACAACCTCGATGAATCCCCCGAGAAAGACCTGTTTAAACGCAATTTTCTATTGATGAATGCGCTCTACGAACTGCAGCAAATGTTGCTGCCTGAGCAATGGCTGCAGGTGAAATCGATGGACATTCAGCTGCTTCGCTTAGCACCCGCTAACGTGGACTTGCTGCAATATGAAGATCAATCGCTGCGAGAGTATTATCTCGACTGGCACAACTACGATACTTGCGCCAACGTGGTCAAAGAGATGCTGGCGTCTTTCTGGCATTCTTATGAAAAATATATCGGCGCCAATCCTAAACGCTTGGCACATCTCGATGCGCTAAAGGTCATGGAGTTGGCAGCCGATGCCAGCGATCAAGATATTCGCCGCCAATGGCGTAAACTGGCGTTGCGCTGGCATCCCGATCGCCCTGATGGCGATGCAGTGAAATTCCGCCAGATTTGCGAGGCATGGCAAGCACTCAAAGCCAGCTGAAACCTGTGCCATTTCACAGTTATCACTAAAAAATCATTGTTTAATATTGGATTAAGTCAGAATACCTAACCTCAATCCATTCAAGCCTATTTTTGTTCGCGAAATTCAAGGAGTCTATTTTGCTGAAACCTGCTCTGGCCGTGCTACTCCTCGCTGGTGCCTCTATCACTGCTCATGCAACGGAATTTGTTGAAGGTAAACAATACGTTCAGGTGGCAGATAAAGCGAGTGACACTCCCAAAGTCACTGAGTATTTCTCTTTCTACTGCCCACACTGCAACATGATGTCAAAGAAGTACATCACCTTTATCAAAGCGAAAATTAAGCCGGAAATCGCCTTTGATGATGCACATGTGGATTTCATGAACAGTGCCATCGGCACTGAAGTGATGCGTTCGCTGGCCGTGATGAAAAAACTCGGCCTGGAAAAGCAGCTAACCCCAGCCATGTTTAGCGCGATTCAAGGTGAAGAGGAACACAGCCATAATCACCCTTCTGCGATTAACAGCCGTGACGACATCAAAAAAGTGTTCGCCGGTGCTGGCGTTGATGCAGCCAAATACGATGAAGTTGCTGATAGCAGCGAAACAACCGCGATGATCAACAGCTGGCGTCAACAGCAAAACACTTTTGCGATTGATTCGATCCCGACCTTTATCGTTAACGATAAATACCGTGTCAATCTGGAAGAGATTAAATCGATCGCTGAACTGACAGAGTTGATCGATTATCTAGCAACCGAAAAGCCGGAGAAAAAATCGGGTGGTAGCATGGGTTGGGTATTTTTAGCCTTTGCTGGCTTGGCTGCCATCAGCCGCCGCCGTGTAAGCTAATTAACTGGCGCAAACATAAGTAAGCAAAAGGCCTCAATCGCGAGGCCTTTTTCGTTGTTAAATCTTATGGTGATGCCAAAAATCGTAACGATTCCAATGGCGTTAGTTACTCAATAACCGCTGCCACCATGACTTAGGTTTACCGCAGTTTTCTGTCGGATGATAGCTTTCTGCCAACGCGGGGACTTTCACAACGGGACTGCAATCAGCGCCTTTAGCCAAGCCGCTGTCACGATCAAAGTAGCCCTGCACTATGCCGCTCTCTGGCGGTAACCGCAGCGATAATGGTGCTCGATTACCTAAAAACTGGCGATACACCGCCATCGCACCACTGCTGCCGTAAAGCGAGGTTTTGCCGTTATCATCGCGGCCAACCCAAATGACCGCCACATTTCGCTCATCCATGCCGGCAAACCAAGAGTCACGCCGATCGTTACTGGTGCCGGTTTTTCCCGCAAGCATATCATTAGGAAAGGCTTCACCCAGTTTTTTGGCCGTACCCGACTCGACAACCTTGGTCATAGCATATTGCACTAAGTAATCCACATTCGGGTCGATGGCTTGATGTTGCGCCAACGGCGTGGCTTGAATCGGCTTATTATCTTTATCCAACACTTGAGTGACCGCCGCCAATTGACGGTAGCGCCCACGCGATGCAATGGTTTGGTACATCTGTGCTACCATTAATGGCGAGCCATTCACCGCCCCCAACAGCATGGATGGATACGGATTAATTGTTTCACTCCAGCCCACTTGTTTTAGGGTGGTGGCAACCGCATCCACCCCAAGCGCCATCCCCAAATTAACCGTGGGTACGTTCATCGAGTCTTTTAAGGCTGTCAGCAATGGCACTTGACCTTTGAATTGGCGATCGTCGTTTTGCGGTGACCACGTTTCGCCGCGCTCATTCTTCAAGGTAATCGGCTCATCTTTCAGTGGGGTCACCAAGTTATAGTTATTCGGTTGCGACAAAGCAGTGGCATACACAAACGGTTTCACCAAAGAACCAATTGGACGGCGAATATCGGTTGCACGGTTAAAACCGTAGTAGGACGGCACTCGGTCCCCCACCATTGCGGCAATGCCGGCGCTATATCGATCGGTAACCACCATGCCCGTTTGCAATTGATACTTTTCGGCATTGAGTGATTTCATCGTCTGCAGCACGGCTTTTTCAGCCGCTTCCTGCGCTAAAGGATCCAGTGTGGTATAGACCTTCACCCCCGACTGCTTTAGCAAGGCTTCGCCGTATCGGTCACGCAGTTCCTGTTTAACTTGGGCAAAAAACGCTGGCAACTTTTGGTGTACAGGACGCTCGGAATCGCGCAGTGATAACGGTGATGATGCCGCCAGTTGGTATTGTTTTGCGGTGATTTTGCCGCCTTCCATCAACAGCCGTAGCACCAAGTCGCGACGTTGCTGAGCCCGCTGATCATAGCGCCACGGGTTGTAATAGGAAGGACCTTTAATCACTGCAACTAAAAACGCCTGTTGTGCGAGGGTCAGCTCGCCGATGGGTCGGCCAAAATAGAACTGCGACGCCAAGCCCATGCCGTGAATGGCGCGGCTATGATCTTGCCCCATATAAACTTCATTCAGATAGGCTTCGAGGATCTCCTCTTTGCTGTAACGGAAATCGATAATCAGCGCCATTAACGCTTCACGGACTTTACGAATGAGCGAGCGCTCGCTGGAGAGGAAGAAGTTTTTGGCTAACTGCTGGGTTAAGGTTGAGCCACCTTGCACGGTGCGCCCTGCGGTAATGTTGACAAACGCCGCCCGAGCAATGGCCAGCGGATTTACCCCAAAATGCTCGTAGAAGCTACGGTCTTCGGTCAATATCAGCGCTTCAATGACCAAAGGTGGCATTTCGGTGGTTGGCACAAATAGCCTATCTTCACCATCACCGGTGACGATGCGATCAAGTAACACAGGTTCGAGATGGAACACGGCCAGCTGCCGATTGTCTTCGCCACGGCTGACCGCCGTCACCCCGTTGCTATCAAAACTGATAAGCACCCGTTGCTCTGGTTGTTTGCCTTCTGGATGCAAAAATGGCCGCCGCCAAATATCCACCTTGGTGCTAGATGCCGAAAATTCGCCCACTTGACGCGGATTAGCAACCTTGCGATAGCCGAGCAGTTTTAGTTCATCGATCAGCTGCTGGTGGCTCACCGGCGCACCGGGATACAGCGCCATTGAGCGACTGAAAATCTGCGCCGGCAGATACCACTTTTGCCCCTCAAATTTGCGGGCGATGATCTGATCAAGATAGATGCTATAAACCGCCAGCACGGCAGCAAGAATGATGGCGAGCTTCCAGCTAATTGACCACACCTTGCGCCACAATGACGTTTTTGGGCTGCTATTGCTGCGCTTTCCCTGAGTTTTTTTGGTTGTTTTTGCCATGAATAATCTTTGCGTCTACTGATTCAGTGTACGTTTCTTAGTAAATTTTGTCGGTTGCGTGTTGGCGGGATCATCCGGCCATAAGTGCTTAGGATAGCGACCTCGCATCTCCTTTTTAACCTCAACATAAGGCCCAGCCCAAAAACTGGCCAAGTCAGAGGTTAACGCTAACGGTCGCTGAGCGGGCGACAGTAACTCCATCGTGACCCCCAGCGTGCCGTTCAATAGTTGTGGGCTTTGCGCCATCCCGAGCGCCTCTTGCAGTCGCACACTTAACAAGGCGCGGCCACTTTCATCATAACGAATGGGCGCATGAGTTCCGGTGGCCATTGGCCAGCGCTCTGGCAGCCACTGCGCTAACTGCTGCCGCTGCGACCACTCCAGTGTATTCAGCAGAATATGCGTAATATCAAGAGCTTTTAGCTGTGTCACATTGCGCACTTCGGTTAGATAAGGCGCTAACCAGGTTACTAGGTTATCCAGCAACCAAGCATCATTAAAGTCGTTGAAACTTTGGTCAATGGATCTTGCAATGGTTAACCTGTACTGCAGCTGTCTTACGCTATCATCGATATTGAGTACAGTTAAACCTTTACGGCTAACATAATCGATAAAGCCAGCAATGCGGAGAACATCACTCAGCGGCATAACCTCGGTTTTGAGCACCAATTTGCCCAAGCGCAGCTGCTTTTCAGCCTGCATGCGGCCACGCGCTTCATCCCACTGTGCAATCTCTTGCCACTGACACAGATAGTTAAGCTCTTGACTGAATAATGCGATGGGCAATTCACACGCCAGCCACACTCGTCCGGCGCTGCGCCCCTGCTGCTCTTGAAAATCGGCCACCACTAACCAGTCGGCTTGATTCAAGGCTTCATCCTGCGCCAACTCTACGCCAGTGCCGTTGGCTAACAAAAAGCCTTGCTGACCACGTGCTTTGGCAATCCGATCAGGAAACGCAAATGCCAATAACATAGCCACATCGTAGCTGTTAGCCGCGCGCAGCAACTCAGCCGGCGCTTGGCTGATATTGAACTTTTGCAGCCAGTTACGGCACAGCCGCCCCGCCAGCCCCGTGGTGGCATTGGCAAGACTGCGTTGAATATCGCAACTTGCCCCGCTGACATTGGCATCTAACAAGGCTGCCAGCAAACAGGCCAAACCAAGTAGCTGCGGCTGTTGGCGGCTTGTGGCCAACGCTTGGGCTTTGACCAACATATGCGCCAAACGCACTGAAGCCCCGAGTCCATATGCTTGGCGGCCAATCGCAGTGATATTGCGTTGACCATCCACCAGCTCAAGGCTTTGCAGCAATTGCCAAGCGACCATTTCATTGGCGGCATTTGGTGGTGTCAGCAGCATTAACTCGCTAATCGACTTAACGCCCCAGTTGGCGGCTTCAAAGGCCACACCGAGCAGATCACTGGTGACGATTTCGGGTTCGTCAGCACTGAGCAAACGTTCCTGCTCCTCAGCACTCCACAACCGCAAACAAAACCCGGCACTTAAACGTCCCGCGCGACCACAGCGTTGAGTGGCCGAGGCTTGGCTAATTCGTTTCAGACTTAAACGCGTGACCGCCGTCTTGGGATTAAAGCTGGCTTGGCGTTTATAACCACTGTCCACCACCATGGTGATGCCTTCAATGGTCAAGCTCGACTCGGCCAAATTGGTGGAGAGCACCACCTTTTGTTGACCGGCAACTGCGGGCGCAATGGCGGCGTCTTGCTCAGCAGCATTCAGCTCACCATATAGAGGAAAGATCTTCACCTGCTCGCCAAGGCGGCCAGTGAGATATTCCGCCAGCTGTAAAATCTCCCGTTTACCCGGCAAGAATGCCAGCAGTGAACCGGCGGCTTGCTCGGCGCTGGCGCCTAACGTCAGCGCTGTATCTGCTTGCATCAGGCTGGTAATCATACGCCCCATGTGCAGTAACCAGTCGGGTAAGTGACTTTGTCCTGCCAGCGGCTTGGGCGCCTGATAGGCGATGGTCACAGGGAAACTACGCCCTTCACTCACCAGCTTGAGCGCATTCGGCATCAAGCTCGCTAATGGCAGGCCTTGCAAAGTGGCCGACATAGCAACAATGGTGAGATCGTCCCGCAATGATTGTTGTACTTCTAACGCCAACGCCAAGCCGAGATCGGTACTCAAATGTCGCTCGTGGATCTCATCAAAGATGATCATCGCCACGCCATCCAAGGATGGATCTTGCTGGATCATCCGTGTGAGAATGCCTTCAGTAATGATTTCCAGTTTGGTGGTGCGCCCGACCCGGCTTTCACCACGTACCCGATACCCGACCTCATCACCTAAGCTTTGTTGGCGCTGTTTAGCCAGAAAGCTGGCAATACTGCGCGCGGCCACTCGCCGCGGTTCCAGCAGCAAAATCCGCCCCGCAATTTCGGGCCAATCCAGCATGGCGTAGGGCAACGCAGTAGACTTACCTGCGCCAGTTGGCGCTTCAATAATCAGTTGCCTTTGGCTTGGTAGCGCTTGACGCAACGCTGGCAGCAGGGCTTGGATGGGAAGATGATTCAAAAAATCGACCGCAACTCGCTAATGAAAAAAGCTAGTGTACTCAGTTTGCCAATGGCTGGCTAACGCAGTGGCCGATTTGTTAGCCAACTGATTGCGGTGAGGTGGGCGCTTGCGGCAATAGAGTGGCAATGTCGTCTAATGGCATCGGCTTATGAATGGCATAGCCTTGGGCGTAATCGACACCAATCTCAGCCAACTGTTGATAGATTTGCTCAGATTCGACGAATTCGGCCACGGTTTGAAACTGCAGATCTTTGGCCAACTGACACACCGCCGAGACAATGGCGCGATCGGCGGGGTCATCACAGAGATTAACCACAAACTGCCCATCAATTTTTACGTAATCCAGTGCCAGCTTTTTCAGGTAAGAAAAGGAGGAAAATCCCACGCCGAAGTCATCCATCGCCAGCTTACAACCTAAAACTTGTAACATATCCAGTAGCTGACAAGATTGCTCTACTTGGCTCAACATGGCGGTTTCGGTGATTTCAAAACAGAGTTTTGCTGCCAATTCTGATTCAGCAAGCAACTGATTTTGCAGCCACTCCATAAATTCCAGTTCACCGATTGAGGCGGCAGAAAGGTTCACGGACAACTGTTCACACTGTTGCCAGAGTTCGGGGTGAGCATTGCCCCAACGCAACAGATGATCAATCACCCAGCGATCGACCCGCGATACCAAGTTGTAGCGTTCAGCAGCGGGGAAAAACACCCCTGGTGACAGTAACTCACCGTTTTCGCGCCGCATACGCAACAAGATCTCCAAGTGCAGCCCCTCACCTTTGCCTTTGATTGAGCGGATCTCTTGGAAGTAGAGCTGAAAACGATCATTGGCGAGCGCTTCTATAATCTCTAGCGAAGCGGTCATCTCTGTATAAAAACGCTTAAAGCGATTATCGCGTTCGTCATAGATTTGGTACTGATTACGGCCTAAGTCTTTAGCTAAGCGACATGCTGCATCCGCCTGTGCCATCACCGCATAGATATCCTCTTCACTGCGCTCTAGTGGCGCAATGCCGATGCTGGCTGACACTTTATGGTCGCGCCCTTGCCAGCGAAATTCATGGCCGCGGATCTGACCACAGATCCGTTCGGCAATCACTGCGGCAGAATCTCGATTGCAGGCGTGCATTAAAATCGCAAACTCGTCGCCGCTAAGGCGAGCCACGATATCGCCTTTACGTACCAGCAGTTTGAGTCGTTCGGCCACTTGGCAGATCAAGCGATCGCCCGCCATATGGCCACTGATATTGTTGATCACTCGAAACTGATCTAAATCGACAAAAGCGATGCACACTGGCGTTTGTTGGCTCTCCATTAATAGCCGTTGCAACATATCTTCAAAATGTGCTCGATTAGGCAACCCAGTGAGCACATCATAGTTGGCTTGAAATGAGAGTTCTGAGGCCAAACGACGCCGTTCACTGACATCCTCGGCAATCACAATCAAATTTTGTCGGTCACTTTGGGCAGGGTATAAGCCTAGCCGTTGCCAACTCAGCTCGGCACCGTGGGCAATGCCGACCTCACACCACGCTTGGCCAAGTACCCCATCGCGCACCATTGACAGCGTTTCGCGCAGATTCTCGCGATCTTCTTCCCGCACCGATTGCAGCAGGTTGGGGTTATCACTGGTCAGTAAGGTGAGTTCGGCGATGCGATTCATCATCACCAGCTCATCGCGGCGATTCAGTTGGGCACAAGCTAACGGTAATTGATGAAATAACTCATGATAACGCCGTTCACTCAGCAGTAACGCTTGGGCAATGCGGGTCAGCTCCATGGCGGACGCAATTAAGGCTTGCGCGTGCTGCAGTTGCTCAATAAACCCATCACTCCATTGTTGCTCTTGCTGACAATCAACTGCGCCCAAGGCAATTAAGGTGTCGCCCAGTTTAACCGGCGGTAACACTACTAAGCTTTTGACATGCCACTGCCGCAACATCTGCTTTTCTAATGTCGCGTCTTTGGGGAGTTGCGCTAACGAACTCAACACAAATAATTTGGATTGCTTCACTAATTCGCGAAAGAACGGGGTTTTACCGAGCGCCCATTCCCGCACACCTTGGCCGCTATTGAATTGCGGTTTGAGATAGAGATTACGGGCGCTCAAATGGCCACGAACAGACAGCGGTGACAACACAAATACCCCATCACAGGCCAATTGGGCCGTGATTAATTCCAACGCGCGGTCTACATTTTGTTCAAGTGTTACCAGTGGGGCATCACTGAAAAGTTGCATCAGCGTTTGTTGTAACGGGGCAGTAAACTGCTGCGCCATGCGTGCCCTCCTATGTGCGCTGAAACTAAGACATTCCCTTAGTTACAGCCTAGTATAGTTGAGCCAATTTGGTAGCTGAGCGACAAAGAATAGCCAATGAATATCGATCAAAAACGCCTGTTTCTCGGATTTGGATTGAACGATGCCCAAGTGCAGCGACTGACAAGGCTGCAAAGCGCCTTTGCAACCGATGACTTCAAGCCAGTTGCAGCGGCGAACCTGCATATGACCTTGCTTTTTTTGGGCAACGTCACCGACGAGCAACAACAGCGATTACAGCAGTACATCGACAGCTTGCTGTTGCCGCGTTTTACTCAGCCTCTCAGTCAGTTAGATTTTTGGCCCAAACCGAAAATCCTCTGTCTGCGTCAAGCTGAGGTGGCGCCGCCATTGCTGGCGATGCAGCAGCAAATCGCCGCATTTGCCAGTAACTTGCTGCCGTTACAGCAACACGACAGTTATCGCCCGCATGTGACCCTCGCTCGAAAAGCGAAATATCTGCCAACACTGGCGGCTAAAAGTATTCCACACATCAGTTTAGCGCCGACGGCATTACAGCTGTATCAATCGATTAACTTAGGTGCAGGGGTGCAATATCCCATTCTACAAAGCTGGCCACTACGTCAATGAAGTTATGGGTGATTAAGGCTGCTATTTCAGCGACTTTTCCATCAATACGCTGGGCAAGCTAATTCCCGCTGGGGAATGATAGGTTTCATGGCGAACAATACGATAACCACAGCGTTGATAGAAGTTCACCGCATTGAGGCTGGCATCCAAGGTAAGTGATTTGATGCGGCGCGATTGCGCCAGTTGTTCGAGATGGGTCAATAGTTGCTGCCCAAGCCCTTGCCCCATAAAGCTTGGCAACACAAACAGGCCTTCAATCTTATTGCTATCCTCATCTAGCATGCCGACTGCAACCAGCTCTGCATCGATTTCAATGCCATAAAAGCCACGCGCGACGAGTTCTGCAAAGCCTGCTGGGGTTTCGTAAGGGGTCCAAATCTGCAAGGTTTTGGCATCGTAAACCTTGGCACAGCCCTGTAAGATTGCGGCATTGCGCAGCTCCCAGACCTCATCGGCATCCAGCCGTTGTAATTTTCGAATATTCACACCCAGTTCCCGTGATTAGATTGCGGCCATAAAAAACGCCCGACTGCCGCCGAGCGTTTTCATCTGTATTGAAGCAAATTTAACGGGAGAGGTCTAATGGCACGCCATTACTCTGCATCTAACAACTGAGCGATGGTCAACATGCCGTGGGTTGTAGCACCCGCCGCCCACATGGCTGAGGCATTGTCTTCAAACGCTGCCGCCAAATCGATATGCAACCAATCCGCTTGTGGCGAGACAAAGCGCCACAAGAACCCAGCTGCATTAGACGCACCGCCCGGACCACCACCTTTAACAGCACGGCTGTTGGCCGTATCTGCATAAGCTGATGGGCAGGCATCTTGATGCCAAGGATCTAATGGCAACGGCCAGACATTTTCCGCCACTTCTGCCGCTTTTTGTTGGGTCAGTTTTAATACTGATGGTTGTGGGGAGAAAATCGCGTTGTATTGACTGCTCACCGCCATCACAGCAGCGCCAGTCAGGGTTGCCGCGTCAATAATAAAGCGAGCGCCTGATTCACTGGCGGCTTGCAGACCATCAGCCAGCACTAACCGACCTTCCGCATCGGTATTCACCACTTCAACTGTCGTGCCGTTTTTGTAGGTCAGAATATCGCCCAGCTTGTAAGCACGGCCACTGACCAAGTTTTCCGCACAGCAGAGGTACAGTTTCACCCGTTTGTTTAAGCCTTTTTGAATCGCCAAGCCCAAGGCGGCGGCGACAGTTGCAGCGCCCCCCATGTCGGCTTTCATGCCCAACATGCCTTCTGAACTTTTAAGACTGTAGCCACCAGAATCAAAGGTGATCCCTTTGCCGACCAGCGCCACAGACACGGGCGCATCAGTATCAAACGGGTTGTAATCTAACTCGAGCATGGCGGGATGACGTTCACTACCACGGCCGACGGCGTGGATCCCAATCCATTGCTGTTGCAACAACTCATCGCCACTGATGATGCGATAGCTCACCTTATCTGGCGCTAATGCACTTAACCATGCTGCGGTGTCGCTCGCCAGTTTGACGGGATAGAGATTTTCCGGCGTTTCATTGATCAGCTGACGTGCAAAGTCGGCACTTTTGGCGCGTTGGTAAAGTTCCGCGGTTAATGCGGCATCGCCACACCACACCACTTGGAAACCACCTTTGGCGGTAACAAAGCCTTGATAGAAGCTCCACTGCCGATCTATATCCCAACCGTCGCCGGTTAATGCTACAGCAGCAATACCTTGGCTGCGTAATTTACGCGCCGCCATCTGGATTTGGCGCAGTGGCATTGCAGATTTTAAGTGGATGGTGGCAGTTTGCTCATCAAAGCTCACATCCGCTTTGCCCCAATAGGCTGGCGCTGCTTCGTTCGACAACACCACATTCAGTAATTCGTTCATCGGATTTCCTTTCATCACTGATGAAAATGTGGCGACATTGTACAGCAAATTGCAACGCTTACCGAATAGCCGCCGCTAAAGCGCGAGTTGTCTGAGGGGAAAGCGACTGCTAGGCTAACCTTTTTCAATGAATTGGCTGCAGTTGATGCATTTTGATCCCCCATTACAGCAAGGGCGTTTAATCAAGCGTTATAAACGTTTTCTGGCCGATATTGAGCTTGCCGATGGCAGCATCACTACCATTCATTGCCCCAATACCGGGTCGATGAAGAACTGTCTATTTCCTGGTGAGCCAGTGTGGTTCAGCGTGTCAGACAATCCTAAACGCAAATATCCGTTTACCTGGGAGTTGATGCAAACCAGCAGCGGCGAGCTGATTGGCATCAATACTGGCCGTGCTAACCAACTCGCTGAAGAGGCCATTCTCCAAGGTGTGATTACTGAACTGCACGGCTATAAAAGGTTGCAGCGGGAAGTGCGTTACGGTGAAGAAAATAGCCGAATCGACATTAAGCTCACAGAGGGTACACAGCCCGATTGCTATGTTGAGGTGAAAAGTGCCACTTTATTAGACGCTGGACACGGCTACTTTCCCGATGCTGTCACTGAACGTGGACAGAAACATCTAAGAGAATTAATGGCGGTGGTCAAAAATGGTCAGCGCGGAGTGCTATTGTTTATAGTACAACATACTGGCATCAAAGATGTTGCCGCGGCTAAGCAGATCGATCCCGCCTATGCCGAATTACTCGACACAGCAATATCCGCGGGTGTAGAAGTATTAGCCTATTGTAGTGAGCTGAATAATAACGAGTTTAGAGTGAGTAATTCAGTGCCATTTTTGCGATAAATTCAAAAGAAAATACGACTAAAGTTGGCGCTATTACGATTTAGCAAGCATAGTCAAATATATTGTTATCGATATGTGGAAATGTTTGCCTAGGTATTCTTAATCTGCTATATGTAGCGGCCGTTTATTGAAAACGCCCTATGACGCAAATGAAAACAGGAGATGCGTTATGCCTGAAGGCACTAAAACACTTGGTGTACTCGCTATCGCTGGTTTGAGCCCTTACCAGGAATCTCCCGGTGAGGAGTATATGAACCCAAAACAATTGGGTCATTTCAAAACCATACTCGAAGCCTGGCGTAATCAACTGCGTCACGAAGTGGATCGTACCGTTACCCATATGCAGGATGAAGCCGCAAACTTCCCTGATCCGGTCGATCGCGCAGCGCAGGAAGAAGAGTTCAGCTTAGAACTCCGCGCTCGTGACCGTGAACGTAAGTTGATTAAAAAGATTGAAAAAACACTACAGAAGATTGAAGAAGATGATTTCGGTTTTTGTGAATCTTGTGGTGTTGAAATCGGCATTCGCCGTCTAGAAGCTCGCCCAACCGCCGATCTTTGCATTGACTGCAAAACCTTAGCAGAAATCAAAGAAAAGCAGATGGCAGGTTAAGACGTCGCTTCAGGCGGGACATGATGCAGTCCCGCTCTTGCGATTGTGTGTCCTATGTCCGATAAGCGCGTTTCTCCCTATGTCGGCCGCTTTGCGCCGTCCCCCTCTGGCTCACTTCATTTTGGCTCTCTGGTCGCTGCTCTCGGCAGCTATTTACGTGCCCGTTCTCTCGCTGGCAAGTGGCTATTACGCATTGAAGATATTGATCCGCCAAGAGAAGTTGAAGGTGCTGCCGACGATATTCGGCGCACATTAGAACTGTTTGGCTTTGAATGGGATGATCGCGTCCTTTATCAAAGCCAACGTTTTGATGCGTACGATGCCACCATTAACGCTTTTTTAGCCGATCAACAAGCCTATTACTGCCACTGCTCTCGTAAACAGATCCAGCAAGAGATGCATGGCATTTACGATGGTCGTTGTCGCCACGCCCATCATAGCGATGGCGCAGTACGCTTATATAACCAACACGCAGTGGCCGAATTTAATGATCTATTGCTGGGTAAGATTCAGGTGCCGACGGAGTTCGCCAGTGAAGATTACATTATTCAGCGTAGCGATGGCTTATTTGCCTACCAGCTGGCGGTAGTGCTGGATGATGCGCATCAGGGTGTCACGGAGATTGTCCGAGGTGCCGACTTATTGGACGCCAGTTGTCGGCAATTAACCCTCTATCGCCAATTGGGGTTAGCGGAGCCAAATTTTATTCATCTGCCGCTGGCCTCCACCGAGCCAGGCTTTAAGTTATCCAAGCAAAACCACGCCACGGCACTCAATAAGAAGCAGCCGCAAGCCGAGTTAGCCGCCGCACTCGCCTTTCTTGGGCAAGCGCCAGTAGACACTGATAGCCCGCAGCAAATGCTGGCACAGGCGATAAATCAGTTCCAACTCAGCGCCATTCCTGCGAAAACCGAAATACTCATCGGTCACTGATATACTCATTAGCCTGCAATTGGTATATGATAGCGGCCAGTTTTTTCCGCCGATTATGTGTTAATAATTCAGAGGTGTACTATTTTTCGCCGTATCACGCAGTTCTGTAAGCAGTTGTTTGACGACGCTCAGACGGCCAAAAATCCCCAATCTACCCATGAAGATGGTTTGCTCAGCCTGGAGATCATTCCCCGGGACGGACACAACATATCTCGTCGTCAGATCAGTGAAAACGCACTCAAGGTTTTGTATCGCTTGCATAAAGCTGGTTACCAAGCCTATTTAGTCGGTGGTGGCGTGCGCGATTTGTTATTGGGGCACCAGCCAAAAGATTTTGATGTGGTCACCGATGCCACACCGGAAGATATCAAAAAACAGTTCCGCAATTGTCGCCTAGTCGGCCGTCGCTTCCGCTTGGCCCACATTATGTTTGGCCGCGAGATTATTGAGGTGGCCACTTTCCGTGGACATCACACCGAAACCAACGACAAGATTTCCAAAACCAACGCCTCTGGCCGTTTGTTGCGCGACAACGTTTACGGCAGCATTGATGAAGATGCTCAACGCCGCGACTTTACTGTGAACGCACTGTACTACAACATTGGCGACTACAGCATTCGTAGCTACGGCGGTGGTATTCAAGATCTGAATAATCAAACCTTACGTTTGATTGGCGATCCAGAAACCCGTTATCGCGAAGATCCAGTGCGGATGCTACGTGCGGTGCGTTTTGCAACCAAGTTAGGCATGCGCTTAGACGAAGCAACAGCCGCGCCGATTAAATCCTTGGCACCGCTGTTAAAAGACATTCCGGCCGCTCGCATGTACGAAGAAGTGTTGAAGCTATTCTTCGCCGGTAAAGCGGTACAAAACCTGCGGATGTTGCGTGAGTATCATCTATTTGCACCACTGTTCCCGTTGGTAGAAGCGCAACTGCATGATGAGCCGAAAGGCCCAGCCATGCGCCTGCTGGCCGAAGTGATGCAAAATACCGATGCCCGCATTGCCGAAGACAAGCCAGTGACGCCTACCTTCTTCTATGCCGCCATCTTGTGGTATCCGCTGCAAGCTCGGGCACAAGATATCGCCCTCGAAAGTGGCTTGAGCCCTTATGACGCCATGTTTGCTGCCATGGGTGATGTGTTTGAGCAGCAATGCCAAACCATCAGCATTCCACGTCGCTTCAGCGTACCTGCGCGCGATATTTGGCAGCTGCAACAACGTTTTGAACGTTCTAAAAATGGCCGAGCCATTAAATTGCTAGAACATCCAAAATTCCGCGCCGCCTATGACTTGCTGTTATTGCGTGCCGTGGCAGAGGGCGGAAATACGGCCGCGTTAGCCGAATGGTGGCAACAGTTTGTGGAAGCGGATGATGAGCAACGTCAACTGCTGATAAAAGGTGGTAGCAATAAATGTGGTCAACGTAATCGCAGTGCACAACAACGCCGCCGTCGTCCACCGCGTCGTAATGGCAACAAACCCGCCGATGGTAATGGGGCCGCTGAATAATGCCACAAGTGTTTGTCGCTCTCGGCGCTAACCTTGATCAGCCAGTAAAACAACTCGATGCCGCCAGCCAAGCACTGGCGACATTGGCTGAACCCGACAGTTATCGGATATCCAGCTATGTGCAATCCAAGCCCATGGCAGACATGGACCAACCCGATTACATCAACGCCGTTGCCACATTCACTACCGCGCTTGAACCGTTAGCGCTGCTTGATGCATTCCAAGCGATTGAGATCAGCCAAGGCCGCGAGCGCCATGAGCGTTGGGGCGCACGTACACTCGATTTAGATTTATTGCTGTACGATGAGCTGCAATTACAGCACCCTCGCCTCACCATCCCCCATTACGACATGCAACAGCGTGCATTTGTGTTGCTGCCACTTTATGAATTACAGCCGGATTTGATTTTGCCAGATGGTACTCAGCTTGCGGCGCTTATCACTGAAGCGATGCGCCAATCACTGCATCCTTTACAAACGCCTGTCTGAGATTCGACAGCGAATGATTGCGCCAACTTGATGGTTGGCATATAACACTGTTCACTCTTGCACTAGAAGATTATTTTTATGTCAAAAGTCACTGCTGCAACCCTGCTGAAATTCAAGCAGGAAGGAAAAAAATTCACCTCACTGACTGCTTACGACGCCAGCTTTGCTGCTGCCTTTGATGAAGAAGGGGTTGATGCGCTGTTAGTCGGTGATTCATTAGGCATGGTGTTGCAAGGCCATGACGATACGCTGCCAGTTACCGTAGACGAAATTGTCTACCACACGCGCTGCGTACGCCGTGGTATTAAGCGTGCACTGTTGATTGCCGACATGCCATTTATGTCATACGCGACCCCAGAACAAGGCATGGAAAACGCTGCGAAACTGATGCAAGCAGGCGCCAACATGGTCAAGCTGGAAGGTGGCGAATGGATGTTGGAAACCGTGAAAAAGCTGACAGAACGCGGTATTCCTGTGTGTGCCCATATTGGCCTGACTCCGCAATTCGTGAACGTGTTTGGCGGTTTTAAAGTACAAGGCCGCGATGAAGACAACGCCAAGCGAATTCTCAACGAAGCCATCGCCTTTGAAAAAGCCGGTGCGCAACTGATTGTATTGGAATGTATTCCAGCTAAATTGGCCAAAGATATTACCGTAGCGGTGCAAATTCCGGTGATCGGTATTGGCGCGGGTAAAGATACCGATGGCCAAATTTTGGTGATGCACGATGTGCTCGGGATCTCCAGCGGCTATATTCCACGTTTTTCAAAAAATTATTTGCTGCAAACTGGGGAAATTCGCTCTGCTATTCGCGCTTATATTGAAGAAGTGCAGCAAGGTACCTTCCCTAGCGAAGAGCATATTTTTAACTGATTCAGCAGGACAGGTTCATCATGTTAACAACTGCTAAAGTTGACGAGATCCGCGCCCGTATCAAAAGCTGGCGTATTCAAGGTGAAAGTGTGGCGTTTGTGCCGACCATGGGCAATCTGCACCAAGGCCATGTCACGCTGGTGAAAGAAGCGAAGCAACGCGCCGATCATGTGGTGGTATCAATTTTTGTTAACCCACTGCAATTTGGTCAGAACGAAGATCTCGACGGCTATCCACGGACGCTGGAAGCAGACAAAGCCAAGTTGGTCGATGCCGGCTGTGAAATGCTGTTTGTGCCCACTCCAGCGATTATGTATCCCAAAGGTCTTGAGCAACAAACCTTTGTTGAAGTGCCGGGGATCTCCAACGAACTGTGTGGCGCAACCCGTCCAGGTCACTTCCGCGGCGTAGCCACTGTGGTATGTAAGCTGTTTAACATCGTCCAGCCAGATATCGCCTTGTTTGGCCGTAAGGACTATCAGCAATTACAAGTCATCCGCACTATGGTGGAAGACCTGTCGTTGCCAGTAGATGTAATTGGCGTGGATACTGTGCGTGAGGCGTCCGGCCTTGCCATGAGTAGCCGCAATGGCTATCTCACTGCTGAAGAGAAAGCAAAAGCCCCAGCGCTGAAGCAAGCGCTAGACGCCTTGGCTACCGCCATCAAGGGTGGCAGTGACATTAATGCCGCGATTGCTCAGTGCAAAGCCAGCTTAACCGCGGCAGGGTTAACCCCTGATTACATTGAAGTGCGCAACGCCCACACCTTGGCTGAGGTTCAAGCGGACGATAAAGCCCTGGTAGTACTGGCCGCCGCCTACCTAGGCAAGGCCAGACTGATCGATAACCTGCCGTTTAATCGATAACGCCGAACATCTTTGTAGACGCCCAGCCACGCAGGGCGTTTTTGTTTTTTATCTCGTTGAGATTAATGTCAAAAATCTGAATCATGCCAATTATTTGACACCTTGTGTTATTGCTTTTTTACCACGATTGCGCCACATTGCATCTTTAGCAAACAATTTTCTCGGTAGGCGGCATGGAAGGCCTTTTTATATATCGACTGTTTTCAATTTCTGGCCAGTTTGGATTACTTGCCAGTGCACTATTATTTGTTATCCCTTCGGCATCAGCCGCCACCGTATACAAGTGTGAAAAACAACAAAAAGTCATCTATAGCCAACAACCATGCGAAGCTGACTACAAAGAGCACCGAGTTGATTATAAGTTTGGTGTGACCACCATTACCGATTCCGATGAAGCCAATAAAGACCCCATCCAAAAGTTGCTAGAAAATCGCAACCTGTCGCAGGAAGAGTTTATTAAACAGCTGGAGCAGGAGATTTTTCGGCTGAATCAGCAGAATAGTTATATCGATTTGGTACGTGACGCTGAGCTAAAAAAACTCGAACGCCAACATTTTTGGCATAAAAAAGAAGAAGATAAAATCGATTATCAACAACAAGTACAGTACTTGAATAACTATTACGATGAGCAACTGCGCTACAACAACAAGAAACTGAGCTTGTTGTTGCAGCACAAAGAGCAGGCGCTCAGCAATAGTGATTAGCTGCGCAAGCCGATGCCGCGAGACACCAGATAGTAAGCCAATCCCCACAACGCCACACAGAAGATGCCGATCACCACTAACGATGCGGCCACACTGATATCGGCAAAGCCTAAAAAGCCGAAGCGGAATACGTTAATCATGTACACCACAGGGTTGAGCTTGGACACGCCTAACCAAAAATCTGGCAACAGCGACAGAGAATAGAACACCCCACCCAAGTACGTTAACGGAGTCAACACGAAGGTAGGGATAATACTGATGTCGTCAAAACTCTTGGCAAATACCGCGTTAATTAAGCCACCCAAGGAAAATAACATAGAGGTAAGGAAGATGGTCAGCATCACCAAAAACGGATGTTGTGGCTGAAAATCAACAAAGAACATCGCCACTAAAGTGACAATTAAGCCCACCAATAACCCACGTGCGACACCGCCGGCAACATAGCCACCAATCATCACTAAATGTGGCACAGGCGCGACCAGAATCTCTTCCAAATTGCGCTGAAACTTGGCACTGAAGAACGACGAGGCAACGTTGGAATAGGAGTTAGTAATCACTGACATCATGATCAGTCCCGGTGCGATAAACTCCATATAGGACACACCACCCATCTCGCCAATGCGACTGCCGACTAAATTTCCGAAGATCAAAAAATACAGCGTCATGGTAATCGCTGGCGGTAGCAGGGTTTGAATCCAAATCCGTGTAAAACGGGTGATCTCTTTGATCAGAATGCTTTTAAAGGCGATAAAGTACAAACCTCTCATGCCTTACCTCCTTTGGCGTTTTCTACCAATTCGACAAACAACTCTTCCAGTCGGTTAGTTTTATTGCGCATTGATAGCACTTCGATATTTTGTTCAGTCAATGCGGCAAACACCGCGTTCAACCCTTGAGCTTTAGCCACATCCACTTCAAGCGTGGTGGGGTCTAATAGGCGGCCAGTCATGCCGCCGAGCGCCGGAACCGCCTCAATCGGCTGTTCTAGGTCGAGCACGAAGGTTTCCATATCCAGCTTGGCCAGCAGCGCTTTCATGCTGGTGCACTCCACCAGCACACCCTTGTCGATAATGCCGATATTACGACACAACATCTCTGCTTCTTCGAGATAGTGCGTCGTCAAAATGATAGTGACACCCTCTTGGTTAATCTGCTTAAGGAACTCCCACATTGAGCGGCGCAGTTCGATATCAACCCCAGCGGTCGGTTCGTCAAGGATCAGCAGTTTAGGGTTATGCATTAAGGCACGGGCAATCATCAAACGGCGCTTCATCCCGCCCGACAGTTCGCGGGCGCGGGCATTACGCTTTTGCCATAAATCCAGCTGTGATAGATACTTTTCAGCCCGTTTAAAAGCTTCGGCGCGCGGCACGCCGTAGTAACCCGCTTGGTTCACAACAATTTGGAGGGGGGTTTCAAATTGGTTGAAGTTAAACTCTTGCGGTACTAAACCAATGCATAGCTTGGCTTGTTCGAGATGCTGATCGATGTCCAAACCAAATACGCGGACCTTGCCGCTGGTTTTGTGCACTAAGGAACTGATAATGCCGATCGATGTCGATTTACCGGCACCATTGGGGCCTAACAGGGCAAAGAAGTCACCCTCTTCCACCTGCAGGTTAATCCCTTTCACGGCTTCAACGCCGCCTTTATAGGTTTTTTTAAGGTTGTCCAGTTCCAACGCCAGACTTTTGGTCATGTCGTTTACCTCTGTCGAATGAAACAAAACTCCCGCGGAATGCGGGAGCCTTTTTATAAGAATGAGAATATGCCGAGATGGCTGCGGTTATTCTTGTGGAATCACCTTGGCGATGTAAGGCAGATTGCGATATTGCTCGGCATAGTCGATGCCATAACCTACCACAAATTCATCTGGGATAGTGAATCCCACAAAATCGACCGGTACGTCGACTTCGCGACGATCAGGTTTATCCAGCAGCGTGCACAAGGCCAAACTTTTCGGCTCACGCAAACGCAGCATTTCACGTACTTTATTGAGCGTGTTACCTGAGTCGATCAGATCTTCCACAATCAATACATGGCGACCATCGATATCTGACTGCACATCTTTAAGAATTTTGACGTCGCGGCTGCTGGTCATCGAGCTACCGTAGCTAGAGACTGCCATAAAATCGATCTCAACATGGCCTTTGATGCGGCGGCATAGATCAGCCATAAATACCACTGAACCTTTCAGCAGTCCAACCATCAACAGCTTGTCGCTGCCTTCATAATGCGCGTTGATTCGCGCCGCTAACTCATCCAGTTTTTGATCGATTTCTTCTGCAGAAATCATCATTTCTGTGGTGTGTTTCATAGCCATCTCAGTCTTGTAAAGCCTGCTGAGGTGTGTTGTAACCCCAACGTCCAGTTAATGAATGCGCGATGCCCAAATGATCGAGAATACGAGCGACGACGAAGTCTATCAGATCTTCGATCGATTTTGGATGGTGATAAAAGCCCGGTGCTGCCGGCATGATAACCGCGCCCATGCGGGTTAAGTTCAGCATGTGCTCTAAATGAATCGCATTAAACGGCGTTTCCCGTGGCACCAAGATCAGTTGCCCGCGCTCTTTAAGCACCACATCGGCCGCACGCTCCAGTAGATTGTTGCTCATGCCGGTCGCCACCGCCGCCAAGGTGCCCGTCGAACAAGGACAGATCACCATCTGCTTCGGCGCCGCCGAGCCAGATGCTGGCGGCGAAAACCATTCATCTTTACCGAGCACAGTTAGCGTACCCGTGCTTGGCATAATGGCGCGCAGTTGCTCGGTGGCCTTTTCTGGCGCGGCACTGAGCTTAATATCATTCTCAGTGGCCAACACCACCCGCGCTGCGCTCGAGATCATCAAAAACACCTGATAATTCGCCGCCAATAAACACTCAAGTAGTTTCAGCCCATACGGTGCGCCCGAGGCTCCCGTCCATGCTAAACTAATGGTTTTGTTGCTCATGCGTTCTCCGCAAATTTGTGTTCAAGCGCGGCAATAATTTTGCCATGCACGCCACCAAAGCCGCCGTTACTCATCACCACAATCGCATCGCTCGGCTTGGCCTCGGCAACAACGGTATCGACCAAGCGCTCGAGTTCAGCATAGACGCTCACAGGAATTTCAGCCTGCTGCATCGCGCTTTGAATATCCCAATGCACGTTATCGGCTTGGTAGAGATAGGCAATATCAGCTTGATTCATCGAAGCCGCCAAGGTGTGCTGATGCACGCCGCGCTTCATGGTATTCGAGCGTGGTTCGAGCACCACCAAAATCCGTTTGTCACCCATGTTGGCGCGCAGGCCATTGAGCGTGGTGGCGATTGCCGTCGGGTGGTGGGCAAAGTCATCAAACACCCGCACATCATGCACGTTGGCCAGTAACTCTAAGCGGCGTTTCGGTGGAATAAATTTGCTCAATGCTGCAATCGCATCCGCTGGTAATACGCCCACATGGCGCGCCGCCGCAATGGCCATAGTGGCGTTTTCCATATTGTGACGCCCCAAAAGTGACCAAGTAAGCTCACCTTGCTGTTCGCCATTGAGACTGATGGCGAAATGATGGCCATCTGCTGCCAACGGCTTAGCGTGCCAGTTCCCTTGCGCATCTTCATGACTAAAGGTTTCTTGCTCGCTCCAACACCCTTGGGCTATCACGTCGCTCACTGCTTGGCTATCGGCCGGCCAAATCACTCGGCCTGATTGCGGCACTAAGCGCATCAAGTGATGAAACTGCTTTTGAATCGCGGCCAGATTGTCAAAGATATCGGCATGGTCAAACTCAAGGTTGTTGATCACCAAGGTGCGCGGCTGATAGTGAACAAACTTAGAGCGCTTATCAAAAAAGGCGCTGTCATATTCATCGGCTTCGACCACAAAAAAGGGTGAGTCACCAAGGCGAGCAGACACACCAAAGTTCAGCGGAATACCACCAATTAAGAAGCCTGGCTGATAGCCACAATCTTCGAGAATCCACGCTAACATGCTGGCCGTTGAGGTTTTACCGTGAGTGCCCGAAACCGCTAACACCCAGCGTTCTGGCAGAATATGATCATGAAGGAATTGTGGCCCGGAGGTATAACGCATGCCCTGCTCTAGCACGGCTTCGACACAAGGATTACCCCGGCTCATGGCATTGCCAATCACCACTAAATCTGGCGCTGGTTCGAGCTGCGCCGGATCAAAACCTTGAATCAAGGCAATACCTTGCTGTTCAAGTTGGGTGCTCATTGGGGGATAAACGTTTGCGTCAGAGCCGGTGACCTTGTGGCCCATGGCGCGCGCTAACAACGCTAACCCGCCCATAAAGGTGCCGCAGATACCAAGAATGTGAACGTGCATGCATAATTCCTGCTGAAAAGTCTGAGGCTTATTCTAACGATCCCGCTTGAGCTTGTCAGTGAATGGCAGCTGTCATGGGCGGATAAATTATAAATAGAAGTAAAAACATCTAGACGGCTAAATTGACAAAAAAGGTGCTTTTTTTTATGCTGGCGCAACATTGGCGAGTGCTGTTTATCTGTACGCCGCCACACGAATGATAACCCCCATCAGGTGAGCACCTGATCATAAAAGAGATTCCGTTTTGTCTAACGCTACTGCTGCGCCAGTAAAGGGCTCATTTGTTGCTCTACTGCCGCTTTTGATATTTTTGGTGCTGTTTATTGGCGCCGGTGTCTATTTCCAGTCAGAAGGGGTGGATTACGCCTTCTATCAACTGCCTGCACCTATCGCGATTATTCCGCCGATTATTTTGGCGATTATCCTGTCAAAACAGCAACTCAATGCCGCACTAGAGACCTTCATGCGCGGCATCGGCCACAGCAATATTATTGCGATGTGCTTGATCTATTTGCTGGCGGGCGCCTTTGCGTCGGTAGCAAAAGCTACAGGCGGGGTCGACGCGACTGTCGCACTAGGCTTGCAGTTCATTCCCGCGCAATTTTTGCTGCCGGGCTTTTTCATTATTGCCGCCTTTATTGCTACCGCGATGGGCACCTCGATGGGCACCATTGCTGCCGTGGCACCGATTGCATTTGGTGTGTCAGAGGAAGCCAATATCTCTCATGTACTGATGGCGGGTGCGGTGATGTCTGGCGCACTGTTTGGCGATAACTTATCCATTATTTCCGACACCACCATTGCCGCCACGCGTACCCAAGGCTGCGGCATGAAAGAGAAATTCCGCGAAAACTTGGTGTTCTCGATTCCCGCCGCCATTATCACTTTACTGCTATTTGCCTTTGTTTCTGATGGTCAAGCGCAGATAGCCCCGCAACAGGTCGATTTTATCAAGGTGCTGCCTTACCTCAGCATTCTGATTTTGGCCGTTGCCGGACTGAACGTGTTTGTGGTGTTAACCCTTGGCATTCTGTTGGCAGGAATTGTTGGCATCGCCACCAGTGACTATCAATTTTTGCAGTTCACCAAAGATATCTACGCAGGCTTCACCAATATGCAGGAAATCTTTGTGCTGTCGATGTTTGTTGGCGGCTTGGCAGCATTGATGCAGCAACAGGGTGGATTGGCCTTTGTCAGTGGCATTATTGAAAAGTTGATCAGCCGTTTTTCTCGCAAACAAGGCGATGCTTCCTGCCGTGCAGCTGAGCTGGGGATGGCGGGAATTGTGGCGGTGACCAATGCCTGTGTTGCTAACAACACTGTGTCGATTGTGGTCTCTGGTGAGATCGCTAAACAGCTGGCACAAAAGCACGAGGTATCTGCTAAACGCGCGGCCAGTGTGCTGGATATCTTTGCCTGTATTATTCAGGGCTTAATTCCGTATGGTGCTCAGGCACTGCTGGCGGCGGCCAACTTTAAAATTTCTCCGCTGCAAGCAGTATCCTGTGTTTGGTATTGTATTATACTGGCTGTTGTATCACTGGCAGTGATCGTCTTTCGCCCAAGAAGCGACTGATTTTAAATAATTAATCTACGCCAAGGGATGGCTGGCAATTATTATGCGAGCGATTTTATGTCTGCTTACGAGCCATTCCACCAGCATGATCTGACCCGATTTGCCTACTATTGCTCATTATTAGGCGTGGTGATTGCGGTATTGGGAATTTTTATTTCCATCTTTGCCGCAATTAGCCAATTGGGTATCAATGTACTGCAGATGCGCATTGATCAACTAGGGGATTACCTCAACTCCCCGCTCGCCTACGTGTTTAATATTTCTTTACTGCTTTGTGGCGCCTTCTTTACTTTTGCTATGGGCGGTTTGATTCGACAACGCTTTAGTCACAGTGCGGATTTGCTCGCCATTTTTGGTGGTATTACCGGTATGGGATTAGTGATCGTGGGCTGGTATCCCTATAACGATATTAAGCCGCATCAAGTGGGTGAACTGATCTATGTGGTTGGCAGCATTCTGGTGTTTAGTATGCTGATTTACAGCTTTTTTTACTGCAAAATGATGTGCGGGCGCATCACGTTAGGGCTCAGTATTTTAGGCTTGATCAGCGGCATCGAACTGCTGCGGCATGTGAACCTTGGCGATCTTGATTATCACGTATGCGATCATGGCGATTGCTACCTTTATCCGGTCATGTGGTTGCACTCGCTAATGGCCATTTTCACTGCACTGTCGATGGCATCAACCGTGATGCGTTTAGGTGTCTCGCGGCAACAGCTTATCTCTGAGATATGAGCTTCGGAAATATGAGCTCTGACAACCCGCCCTTGGCGAATCAACCTGTCACTGTGCGCTTGGCGCATTTTATCGCACTTGCGGGAGTCTGCTCTCGCCGTCAAGCCGCGCGCTTGATTGAGCAGCAACGCATTACCGTAAACGGCGCGCTTGGCACCCATCAGCAACGGATCGACCCCAATAGTTCAGTGCAAGTCAGACTGGATGGTGAACTGCTGTGTGGCCAGGTCAGCCCTATCTACTGGCTATATCACAAACCTGTCGGCATTGATTGCCGCTTACTCCAGCATGATCCAACTAGCTTATGCCATCAATTACCGCCAAGCAGCCATTGCTATCCTATCGGTCGGCTCGACAAGGACTCCCGCGGGCTGTTACTGATCAGCAATGATGGCACCCTGACCCAGCGTTTACTGCACCCGGATTTTGAGCATCATAAATGCTATCAGGTCACCGTTGATAAACCGCTAACTAGGCATTTTTTGGAGTCAATGACTGCAGGATTAGACTATGGCGAGGGGTTAACGCGGCCATGTCAGTTGCAGCAGTTAAGCGAAAACCAGTTTGAAATTTGCTTAACCGAAGGCAAAAAACGGCAGATCCGCCGCATGAGCCGCCATCTAGGCATGCGGGTCACCGATTTGCTGCGAACCCACATTGGCGAACTGGCGTTGGGCAACTTAGCTGAGCATTGTTTTCGCGCGCTTACCCGTGAAGAGTATCAACAGCTGATGGCGCTCAAGCACTCACAACCCGCGACATAACGTTGAAATAACAAAGCCCGCGACCGCGGGCTTTGGATATTGAGCTCAGACAGCTTACTTGATCTGTGGATCTAACTCGCCAGTTTGATAACGCTTGTACATTGCCTGCAATGACAGCGGTTTGATTTTTGAACCCATGCCAGCAGTACCAAAGGCTTCATAACGTTCAGTACAGACTTCTGCCATCGCATCCATTGACGCTTTAAGGAATTTACGTGGGTCAAATTCACTTGGGTGTTCCGCCATAAATTTACGGATTGCCCCAGTAGATGCCAGACGCAAGTCAGTATCAATGTTCACTTTACGCACGCCGTGCTTGATACCTTCAACAATCTCTTCCACCGGTACACCGTAAGTTTCCGGGATTTCACCACCGTATTGGTTGATGATCTTCAACCAGTATTGTGGCACTGAAGAAGAACCGTGCATCACCAAGTGGGTATTCGGAATACGCGCGTGGATCTCTTTGATACGATCAATACGCAGCACATCGCCAGATGGCTTTTTGCTGAACTTATACGCACCGTGGCTGGTACCAATTGCGATGGCTAACGCATCAACGTGAGTATCAGCAACGAATTGCGCTGCTTCATCAGGGCTGGTTAGCAGTTGGTCATGGCTCAAAATACCAGCTGCACCCACACCATCTTCTTCACCGGCAGTACCGGTTTCAAGGCTACCTAAGCAACCGATTTCACCCTCAACTGACACACCACACGCATGAGCGAAAGCTACAGTGCGACGAGTCACATCAACGTTATATTCGTATGATGCTGGGGTTTTACCATCGGCCATCAACGAGCCGTCCATCATCACTGATGACATACCCAACTGGATTGAACGCTGACAAACATCTGGGTGAGTACCATGGTCTTGGTGAATACAGACTGGAATATCGGGATACTGCTCCAGTGCTGCTGCCATCAAATATTTTAAAAACTGTGGGCGAGCATACTTACGCGCACCGGCAGAAGCTTGCACGATAACTGGGCTATCGGTGGCTTCAGCAGCCTGCATAATGGCACGCATTTGCTCGAGGTTGTTTACGTTAAACGCTGGAACGCCGTATCCGTGTTCCGCCGCATGGTCCAACAATTGACGAAGGGAAATTAGGGACATCTCTTCTTATCTCCATAATGAGGTGAGGGTCAGTCACCGATGTCATTATTTGAATTGTGCTGCTCAGCGCAATCATTTGCCTGAGCCAATGGTTATTGCTGCTCACGGTCGTTGCCGCGGCTTATCGTTATATAAATGCTCCCGGTCATTGCCGGGAGCTTATGGTTATTTAGTTACCGCGTGCAGTGAGCATAGACACTGCAGGTAGCTCTTTACCTTCAAGGAATTCCAAGAAGGCACCGCCACCAGTAGAGATGTATGACACTTTGTCAGCAATCTCATATTTATCAACCGCAGCAAGGGTGTCACCACCGCCGGCGATTGAAAACGCAGGTGATTCGGCAATCGCTTGGGCGATACGCTTAGTACCTTCACCAAACTGATCAAATTCAAACACGCCAACCGGGCCATTCCATACGATGGTGCCCGCTTCCATGATGATTTTAGCCAAGGTTTCAGCACTGTCAGGGCCGATATCGAAAATCATATCGTCTTCAGCAACCTCGGTTACTGCTTTCAGGGTCGCTACGGCTGATGGGCTAAATTCTTTACCGGTGACAACGTCAGTAGGCACAGGAATATCACCGCCACGGCTTTGGGCATTCGCCACTAAGCGCTTGGCTTCATCGATCAAGTCTGCTTCGTAGAGTGATTTACCCACACCATTGCCTGCAGCGGCAATAAAAGTGTTGGCGATACCACCACCGACCACCAACTGGTCAACGATTTTTGACAGGCTTTCAAGCACAGTAAGTTTCGTTGAAACTTTAGAGCCACCCACAATCGCCACCAATGGACGTTTTGGATTGTCCATCGCCTTGGCTAATGCGTCGAGTTCAGCCGCCAACAGTGGGCCAGCACAGGCGATCGGCGCATGAAAACCAACGCCATTAGTTGACGCTTCGGCACGGTGCGCCGTACCAAAAGCATCCATCACATAGACGTCGCACAGGGCGGCCATTTTTTTAGACAGGGCTTCGCCGTTTTTCTTTTCGCCTTTGTTAAAGCGAACGTTTTCAAACACAACAACTTCACCTACTGCAACTTCAACACCGTCCAGATAGTCAGTTGCGAGGCGTACCGGGCAATCCAATGCCTTCGCCAAGTAATCAACCACAGGTTGCAGTGAAAATTCAGGGTTATATTCCCCTTCGGTAGGACGACCGAGGTGTGACATCACCATCACCGCCGCGCCTTTTTCCAGCGCCAGCTTGATAGTAGGTAACGACGCACGCAAACGTGCATCACTGGTCACCACACCGTCAGCCACAGGAACGTTAAGATCTTCACGGATAAGTACGCGCTTGCCCTGAAGATCCAGTTCCGACATTTTAATAATTGCCATAAGTTAGCTTCCTTAAGTACACAAAAACAATTCGGTTTTCGTTAGCGCCGCCATCCTTGCCACGCATGAAAATACTGTTGCCAGTCAACCTTATTGGCGGTCAAACATGGCCAAGCTGGTGTCGAGCATACGGTTCGCAAACCCCCACTCGTTATCACACCACAATAGTAATTTAATCAAGTGACCATCGCTCACGCGCGTTTGGGTACCATCCACAATACTGGAGCGTGGATCATGATTAAAGTCGCATGATACCAAAGGCTCATCGGTAAATCCCAGTATGCCTTCGAGCTTCCCCTTGGTCGCCCCTTTGAGTACTGCGTTCACTTTTTCGATATCGACCCGCGTAGCCACCGTCAAAGACACATCAATCGCGGTAACGTTAATGGTCGGTACTCGCACTGAGATCGCTTCAAACTTATCTTTCATGTGCGGCAAAATCCGCTCAATCCCGCGCGCCAGTTTAGTGTCCACCGGAATAATCGACTGACTCGCAGCGCGGGTACGCCGCAAATCATCATGATAAGCATCTATCACTTGCTGGTCATTCATTGCCGCATGGATTGTAGTGATCGCGCCGCTTTTTATCGCAAACTGTTTATCAAGTTCAGCGATGACCGGAATAATGCAGTTAGTGGTACAGGAGGCGTTAGAGACCACCCGATGCTCAGGCTTGATCAGCTCGTCATTAATGCCATACACAATGGTGGCATCCACATCGGCAGAGGCCGGGTGACTGATCAGCACTTTCTTGGCGCCCGCCTCAAGATGCGCTTCGCAGCTGGCGCGGTCATGCAGTGCGCCGGTGGCTTCAATCACCAAGTCGATATCCAGTGCCTGCCACGGCAACTGCGTCGTATCCGCTTCATGCAACAAAATAATGTTGTCATTACCAATCTGCATCTGCTGTTGCTGCAGCTCTGCGCGCAACGAAAAACGACCATGTGTGGTGTCGTAGTTGGTCAGGTGCACCATAGCTTCAGGTTTCGCCAGTTCATTAATGGCGACGACTTGGATCTGCTGCCGTTTGCCTGATTCATACAAGGCGCGCAGCACCGACCGGCCGATGCGACCATAACCATTAATTGCCACTCTGATCATTCGTACGACTATTGCTCCAATAAAGGGTAAAAACAACAACGGCCTATCATATGACAGGCCGCTGTAATTGGCGAGAAGCCAGCTATCACTTCAGCATATTTTTAGGCAAACAATGCCTGTGCTTTAGCAACAACGTTTTCTACGGTAAAACCAAACTCTTTGAACAGAGCAGCACCCGGAGCAGATTCACCAAAGGTGGTCATGCCAACAACGGCGCCTTCAAAGCCTACATACTTGAACCAGTAGTCAGCATGCGCAGCTTCAATCGCGACACGTTTGGTCACTGCTTTTGGCAGGACAGATTCTTTGTAAGCTGCATCTTGTTCATCAAACTCAGTGGTTGATGGCATAGATACAACGCGAACCGCTTTGCCTTGTTCGCTCAGTGCTGCTGCTGCATCAACTGCTAGTTGTACTTCACTGCCCGTCGCGATCAGGATCAAGTCTGGTGTACCGACGCAATCTTGCAGTACGTAACCACCTTTCGCCACGTCAGCTAACTGTGCGTTAGTACGTGCTTGGGCTTTCAAGTTTTGACGGCTGAAGATCAGTGAGGTTGGTGCATCACGACGTTCAATCGCCGCTTTCCATGCAACTGCAGTTTCTGCGGCATCACATGGGCGCCATACCGCCATTCTTGGGGTCATACGCAGGTTAGCCAGTTGTTCAACCGGTTGGTGAGTTGGGCCGTCTTCACCTTGACCGATTGAGTCGTGGGTGTAAACGAAGATGTTTTGAATGCCCATCAGCGCAGACATACGTACCGCATTGCGGGCGTATTCCATAAACATCATGAAGGTCGCGCCATAGTTGATGAAACCACCGTGCAGTGACACACCATTCATAATGCCGCTCATACCGAACTCACGTACGCCGTAGAATACGTAGTTACCTGCAGGATCAACTTGAATACCTTTTGAACCCGCCCAAAGCGTTAAGTTAGAACCCGCTAAGTCAGCGCTACCGCCGAATAGTTCAGGCAACAGTGCACCAAAAGCGGCGATCGCATTTTGAGAGGCTTTACGACTGGCAATGCCTTCGCCTTTGGCTTGGCATTCTTCGATGAAGGCTTGTGCTTTGGCTTCAAACTCTGCTGGCAGTTCGCCTTTCAGCACGCGACGCTCATATTCAGCCGCCAGTTCAGGATAGGCTTTCGCATATGCAGCGAACTTGTCATTCCATGCAGCTTCGCGAGCAGTACCTGTTTCCTTAGCGTCCCAACCTGCGTATACATCAGCAGGGATTTCAAATGGGGCATAAGGCCAGCCTAAGAATTCACGTGCTGCAGCGATTTCAGCATCACCCAGCGGTGAACCGTGGCAATCGTGGCTGCCTGATTTGTTTGGCGAACCGAAACCGATGATCGTTTTACAGCAGATCATGGTTGGTTTGTCGGTAACGGCTTTTGCTGCTTCGATTGCGGCACGGATGGCGTCGCTGTCGTGACCATCCACATCGGCAATCACATGCCAGCCATAAGCTTCAAAACGTTTTGGTGTGTTGTCGGTGAACCAACCTTCAACGTGACCGTCGATAGAGATACCGTTGTCATCCCAGAAAGCGATCAGTTTACCCAGCCCCAAAGTACCGGCCAAGGAGCAAGCTTCGTGAGAGATACCTTCCATCAAGCAACCATCGCCGAGGAAACAGTAGGTATAGTGATCAACAATGTCATGACCGTCACGGTTGAATTGTGCAGCCAGTGTTTTTTCAGCAATTGCCATACCGACTGCGTTGCTGATCCCCGCGCCCAATGGGCCAGTGGTGGTTTCAACACCTGGGGTATAGCCATATTCTGGGTGACCTGGGGTCTTTGAATGCAACTGACGGAACTGTTTCAGATCGTCAATGCTCAGATCGTAACCCGTCAAATGCAGCAGTGAGTAGATCAGCATTGAGCCATGGCCGTTTGACAGGACGAAACGATCTCGGTCTGACCATTTTGGATTGTTCGGGTTGTGCTTGAGGAAATCGTTCCACAGCACTTCAGCAATATCAGCCATGCCCATCGGTGCGCCTGGGTGACCTGAATTTGCCTTTTGAACTGCGTCCATACTGAGTGCACGGATAGCGTTAGCGAGTACTTTCCGAGAAGACATGCTCTCTCCTGCTTAAAATGTGTGAGGTCTTAGAGGGTAAAAATGTGATGGGCATCATTTTCACGCAGAGTGACTAATGAATCAAATAAAATTCCATCAATTCGTATTGCGATTTAGCTATAAAAAACTACAAATGACCACAAATCATTCAACATTATTGAAAGCTTATTAACAAAATGCTAATCGCAATCGAAAATCCTCAACCATGTAGTGCTGCGCGTCGCCCCATCAAACCCCGTTGTTCGTTAGATGTTCAATAATTTGCACGATAGCTAATGCACAATTTCTGACATTGGGGGTGTTATCAGCCCCATTTTTGATTAAAATAGACGTCTAGATGGAAAAGCATCTAAACTGCTTTTACCGAGTTGTCACACTCACTAACGAGATTTTCCCTATTATGGCAAGACACCTGTTTACCTCTGAGTCGGTCTCAGAAGGACATCCAGACAAAATCGCCGATCAGATTTCTGATGCGGTGCTCGACGCCATTTTGGCCCAAGACCCAAAGGCCCGCGTCGCATGTGAAACCTATGTCAAAACTGGCATGGTAATGGTTGGCGGTGAAATCACCACTTCTGCATGGGTTGATATTGAAGAATTAACCCGTAAAACCGTTCGCGAAATTGGTTACACCAGCTCAGAAATGGGTTTTGATGCCAACTCTTGTGCGGTGTTGAGCGCGATTGGTAAACAATCACCAGACATCAACCAAGGCGTGGATCGCAAAGATCCTAAAGAACAAGGCGCCGGTGACCAAGGCTTGATGTTCGGTTACGCCAGCAACGAAACTAGCGTGCTGATGCCAGCCCCTATTACTTATGCGCACGCATTGGTAAAACGTCAATCTGAAGTACGTAAAGCAGGCATTCTGCCTTGGTTACGTCCAGATGCGAAATCACAAGTGACCTTCGCCTATGACGAAGGCAAAATTGTGGGCATCGACGCTATCGTGTTGTCAACCCAGCACGGTGAAGAAGTCTCAATGAAAGAGCTGCAAGAAGGTGTGATGGAAACCATCATCAAACCGACTCTGCCAGCAGAATGGTTGACCAAAGAGACCAAATATTTCATCAACCCAACTGGTCGTTTCGTGATCGGTGGTCCAATGGGTGACTGTGGTCTGACTGGCCGTAAAATCATCGTAGATACTTACGGTGGTATGGCACGTCACGGCGGTGGTGCGTTCTCAGGTAAAGATCCATCAAAAGTTGACCGTAGTGCGGCATACGCTGCACGTTACGTTGCCAAAAACTTGGTGGCTGCAGGTCTAGCTGACCGTTGTGAAATCCAAGTGTCTTACGCGATTGGTGTGGCTGAGCCAACTTCTATCAGCGTAGAAACCTTTGGTACTGGTAAACTGTCTGAAGAAAAATTGGTGCAATTAGTGCGTCAACACTTCGACCTGCGCCCATACGGCCTGACTGAAATGTTGGATCTGGCACGCCCAATCTATCAAGCAACGGCAGCATACGGCCACTTCGGTCGTGAAGAGTTCCCATGGGAGAAGACCGACAAGGTTGAAATCCTGAAAGCGGACGCTGGCCTGTAATTCGATGAGTCAGCAATGTCGCCAAATAAAGTCGCCAAGTGCGGCTTTATTTTTGCCCGTCATCTGCGGTGTTACGCGCATAAAAAAGAGCCCGGTTGGGCTCTTTCTTTATCGCTATTAGCCAGCGGTCGTCGCTATAGCTATTGCAATCAACGCGCTCGGTGTCATTAGTCTTCTAAATGACCGCAGAAACGATAACCTTCACCATGAATAGTGGCGATGATTTCAGGAGTTTCCTGATGGTTTTCGAAGTGCTTACGAATACGACGGATCGTCACATCGACAGTACGGTCATGTGGCTTCAGTTCGCGGCCAGTCATCTTCATCAGCAATTCAGCGCGGGTCAGGATCTTGCCTGGGTTTTCAACAAAGTGCAGCATGGCGCGGAATTCAGAACGTGGCAGCTTGTGCGCTTCGCCTTCTGGGTTCACCAAAGAGCGGCTGTTCACATCCAGCGTCCAACCATTGAATGCATATGCTTCAATCGCAGACTTTTCTTCAGGCTCTGAGCTCACACTGGTGACACGCGTCAACAGGTTGCGTGCACGAATGGTCAATTCACGTGGGTTGAAAGGCTTAGTGATGTAGTCATCAGCGCCAATTTCCAAGCCCAAGATTTTATCCACTTCGTTGTCACGACCAGTGAGGAAGATCAAGCCAATGTTGTTGATTTCACGCAATTCGCGGGCTAACAACAAACCGTTTTTACCTGGCAAGTTGATATCCATTACTACCAGATTAATTTTGTTCTCTTGTAACGCTTTGTGCATCTCCGCACCGTCGTTTGCTTCTGAAACGACATATCCTTCAGCTTCGAAAATGCTTCTCAGAGTGTTACGGGTAACAGCTTCGTCTTCTACAATAAGAATGTGCGGGTTTTGCATATCATTTACCTAAATAAATCAGTGGATTCTAACCATGAGCTGCGCTCATGCCTGTATCGCTCTGCTAATTCCAATACGTTGAATTTTAATGGCTATTAACCAAAATCAGGTTACACAGTCAGTACTTCATGATTAGTTGAATTTTTGTGTACAACAAAGGTGTACGAAATGTAATAACTCAGATACTCAGTGTGGCATTAAGTTCCAGCTTATTCTTGAATATCCGGTCAAAATTCTTTCTCGTTCAGGAACCGAACAGCTTGGCACGACTCAAGTTGCGCCTAGCAAATATCCTGTTCGGTGGCAATCGAGCAAACTTGTGATCGTTAGCCGATATTGTACTCTTATTGGGCATTTGTTAACAAATGAAATGTTAACAAATTTGCCGCAAAAGCCCATTTTCAAGGGATTTTTAGTTAAATAAGGGACGGTTTGTCCCAAAGATTGATAAAGTTCGTCACATAAGAGAATTACTTTGGATTTTGTTTCGGCTTTGCTAGACTACTGCGAGCTATCTTTAGGAGCCGCTTAAGAATGGACGTAGCGTTCAAACAGCTCTGGCAACATTATCAAAATAGTTGTTTTTTGCTGACTCAATATTTAAATCCCCCGTGCGCATTTGCCATTATTACTGCCAGTAACCCTTTGGGTATTCTCCTTTCCAGCAGTCAAAATCGTTTACGAGACAAACAACTTCAGCAAGATATTCATCAAAGTGGCTGTGCTTATCGCGCCATGATGGGTGCCTCTCCCGATTTACAACATATGGAAAAAAGCTGGGCGGTCTATCTCGATCAAGCCAGTGCACATCAGTTAGCCCATAAGTATCAGCAAAATGCTTTCTACTACGTAGAGAACGGCCACATCCATCTAATCCCTTGCCACAGTAAAGCTGAGCCGGTAACCATGGGTGAATTTAGTCAGTATGTTCGTATCGTTGAAGAGCTGCCAGAGATCTTAGACTAATACCTCTTTTGGCTGGTTTTGCACGAAAACTACACGCCAGCGTTGACAATGTAGCCATAGCACTGTAATTTTCCTTCTCCTTCCTTTGGGAAGAAACAGAAGAGGAGCGTCTACTAGGTAGTGAGTTTGAGGATACCAATTATCCACTGACAACTCATGAGGGAGATAGACGCCGAGGTTAACGTGAGATTGGTAGCGCGTTTACCGGTTGGTTAGGCTGAATCCTAACGACTGTCACCGTATTTTTGGTGGAGAGCTTCTGGTGTGACCATCGCTTTTCCCTTCTTAGGGTGCCTTGTACTAGCACCAGGCTCTTCGAACGAAATTTGTTCGGAGCTGACATGAAATTCAATCCAGTTACAGTTTGTGTATTCTTCCCATGTGGGAGGGTCTGCTAATGTCTTTAGTTGTCGCAAAATTTGGCGGTACTTCCGTCGCTGACTACAGCGCGATGAATCGTTGTGCCGATATTGTGCTAAATAATCCTAACACTCGGGTTGTGGTCGTAAGCGCCTCAAGCGGTGTGACCAACTTACTGGTGGAATTAGCCCAAGCAAACCTCACCGAGGCGCAACGATTAGCACTGTTGAAAAAAATTGCGCAAATCCAGTATGCCATCGTGGATTGCCTAGCCCGTCCTGACGATGTTAGCGCGGCGATAGATCGTTTACTGAGCAAGGTTGACGTATTGAGTCAACAGTTCCAAGCCGATCCAAACAAAGCCACTGCCGATGAATTGTTATCACTCGGTGAGCAGTGTTCATCACAGTTGTTTGCCGCGGTGATCAGAGAACGTGGCGTAGTGTCATCAGCCTTTGATGTGCGCCAAGTGATGCGTACCGACAGTTTATTTGGTCGTGCAGAACCGCAAATTGCTGAGCTGAAAGCACTTGCCACAGAAAAACTGCAGCCATTGCTCGCCAGCCAAATTATCGTAACCCAAGGCTTTATTGGTGCCGATGAAGAAGGCCGTACTACTACCTTAGGCCGTGGTGGCTCAGACTACTCTGCGGCCTTGCTCGCTGAAGCGTTAAATGCTGATGCAGTAGAAATTTGGACTGACGTGCCAGGGATTTTCACCACGGATCCACGCTTAGCACCAAATGCTACTGCGATTCCTGAGATCAGCTTTAACGAAGCTGCGGAAATGGCCACCTTTGGTGCGAAAGTGTTGCACCCAGCAACGATTCTGCCTGCAGTCAGACAACAGATTCAGGTGTTTGTCGGTTCTAGCAAAGCGCCAGAATTAGGTGGCACTTGGATTCGCCATCAAGTTGATAATCCGCCAGTTTACCGTGCGGTTGCGTTACGTCGCGACCAAACCTTGTTAAACCTACACAGCTTGCAGATGTTGCACGCTCAAGGCTTCTTGGCACAAACCTTTGCAACCTTAGCCAAACACAAAATCAGTGTGGATTTGATTACCACCTCTGAAGTGAACGTGTCGCTGACGCTGGATAAAACCGGTTCCGACTCTAGCGGTCAAGGTCTGCTGACTGAAGCGCTGCTGCAAGAACTGTCACAACACTGCCGAGTGCGCGTTGAAGATAAGTTGGCGTTGGTGGCAATCATTGGTAACCGTATCGCGACCACAGCTGGCATCTGCCAGAAGGTGTTTACCGTGTTGGCACCGCACAATGTGCGAATGATTTGCCAAGGCGCAAGCCCACACAACTTATGTGTGTTGGTACATGAGTCAGAAGCTGCAGATGTGGTTGCAGCGTTGCACCGCGATTTATTCGAACAGTAAGCTCAAACCCGTTGTTCTCAGTCTTATGGTCGCCGAGCATTGTGGCGGCCATTAGATTGCACAGAATCTGCAAAATCCTCAACATCTTCACAATCAGTGCTGCACTTCCCCTAGTGCGTAGTGGCTGTTATCCCACTATTTTTCGCTGCGTTTTATTCAAGCATCTTACGCTGACCGGCGCATTGCATGTGTTGTTCAACCGCATCGTAGACTCACGTCTGTAATCGCTCGGATTGTATCGGCTGAAAAGTTTCTGCTGCAAAAGCTACAGGCACAAAAAAGCCCGCATTCGCGGGCTTTTCATTAATTAGCGCAGCAACGCTTATTTAGCAGCAGCTTTTTTCGCTTTAGTTTCTGCGATAACTTTTTCAGCTACGTTAGCAGGACATGCAGAGTAGTGTGAGAACTCCATAGAGAACTGACCACGACCTGAAGTCATTGTACGCAGAGTACCGATGTAGCCGAACATTTCAGCCAATGGCACGTCAGCTTTAACGCGAACGCCAGTCAGACCAGCTTCTTGGTCTTTGATCATGCCGCGACGACGGTTCAAGTCACCGATCACGTCACCAACGTGGTCATCTGGAGTGAACACGTCAACTTTCATGATAGGTTCCAACAACTGTGGACCCGCTTTTGGCATAGATTGACGGAACGCGCCTTTTGCTGCGATTTCAAACGCGATGGCTGATGAGTCAACTGCGTGGTAAGAACCATCGAACAGGTCAACTTCAACGTCCAATACTGGGAAGCCAGCCAAAGGACCTTCGCTCATCATTGATTTGAAACCGAATTCAACTGCTGGCCAGAATTCACGAGGTACGTTACCACCAACAACTGATGATACGAACTTGAAGCCAGAGTTTGGTTCGCCTGGACGGATGCGGTAATCGATCTTACCGAATTGACCAGAACCACCAGATTGCTTCTTGTGAGTGTAGCTGTCTTCAACGGCTTTGGTGATGGTTTCACGGTAAGCCACTTGAGGAGCACCAACAGTCAATTCAACACCGTGAGTACGTTTCAGGATGTCTACTTTAATGTCCAAGTGCAGTTCACCCATACCTTTCAGGATGGTGTCGCCAGTTTCTTGGTCAGTTTCAACTTGGAATGATGGATCTTCAGCAACCATTTTACCCAGTGCGATACCCAGTTTCTCAGAAGCACCTTTGTCCTTCGGAGTTACTGCGATAGAGATTACTGGAGTTGGGAAGATCATCGGTTCCAGAGTACATTCATGCTTAGGATCACACAGAGTGTGACCAGTCTGAACGTTCTTCATACCTACAACTGCAATGATGTCGCCAGCTTGTGCGCTATCGATTTCAGCACGGTCGTTAGCGTGCATCATCACCATACGACCAACACGTTCGGTCTTGCCGGTCGCGCTGTTCAGAATGGTGTCACCCTTGTTCAGTTTACCTGAGTAGATACGGATAAAGGTCAGAGCACCGAAACGGTCGTCCATGATCTTGAACGCCAACGCGCGGAATGGCTCATCAACAGATACAGTCGCAACTTCACCAGTTTCTTCACCAGTTTCTGGGTCAGTCAGCGGTTGTGGCACAACTTCAGTTGGGTTAGGCAGGTAGTCTACAACACCGTCCAGAACCAACTGCATACCTTTGTTCTTAAACGCAGAACCACAGAAGGTTGGGAAGAATGCCAGGTTGATAGTACCTTTACGGATACAACGCTTGATGTCTTCGATAGAAGGTTCTTCACCTTCCATGTAAGCTTCCATCAGATCATCGTCTTGCTCAACGGCAGTTTCGATCATCAGTTCACGGTATTCTTCTACTAGATCAACCATGTCTTCTGGTACGTCACTAACGGTGTAGTTTTCTGGCAGACCAGTTTCGTCCCAAATGTAGGCTTTACGGGTCAGAACGTCTACTACGCCTTTGAAGTCATCTTCGATACCGATAGGCAGAGTCATCACCAATGGGTTAGCTGCCAGAACGCGTTTAATTTGAGCAACTACGCGCAGGAAGTCGGCACCCATACGGTCCAGTTTGTTTACGAAGATGATACGCGCAACTTCTGATTCGTTCGCATAACGCCAGTTGGTTTCTGATTGTGGTTCTACACCACCGCTACCACAGAATACACCAACGCCACCGTCCAGAACTTTCAGAGAACGGTATACTTCAACGGTGAAGTCAACGTGTCCAGGGGTATCGATGATGTTAAAACGGTGATCTTTCCAGAAACAGGTAGTCGCAGCTGACTGAATGGTGATACCACGTTCAGCTTCCTGATCCATGAAGTCCATGGTTGAAGCGCCATCATGTACTTCACCCAGTTTGTGGATCTTACCAGTGAGTTTCAGGATACGCTCGGTGGTGGTAGTTTTACCCGCGTCAACGTGAGCAAAAATACCAATATTTCTGTATTTCGATAAGTCAGTCATGATTCAACTTCATTATGAGTTAGTGAATAGGAGACGGAGTGTGCCACTTCGTTTGCTGCGACAGACGGTACCCCATTTATTAAGGCGCGTATTATAACACCGAAATCCCACCTTCCTGCAATCCACAGATTCAAATTTCACCAGCGTCTTAACAATAGCACGGTAAAAATAGGAATTTACGGCTTATTACCTTTACTTTTCAACACCTTAAATGACAAAAAATATAGATGTAATTGCAACTAAGTTGGTTTTCTGCGGCTGGTTTTACAGGATTTTGCCGGATATTTCAAAAAAACCTCGAGATCTTGAGGAATTTGTTTACAGAAATTCGCATTTAGCCATCACAAAAATCGAGTGTTTACCCGCGCCGGATAAAGTGTAGTCAACAAAAAAGCCCGCAATGCGGGCTTTTTATGACATTTCGTTTACCGCTTAGTTGGCATCAACCGGTGAGATAACAAACAGCAAGTCACCTTGTGATACTTGTTGGCCGTTACCGTTAAGAATACGCTCGATACGATATTGCTTATCTTCTGCGTACAGCACCGCGTTCTTACGGTTAAAGCCTGCCAACGTGATTTGCGAGAACATCTTCATCGCTTCGGTCAAACCAAGGGTTTGATCCACAGTCACAATGTCGCCTTCTTTAACGAAGTCGGCTTCACCCGGTGCTGGCGAGCTGTAGAAGATACCTGCGCCTTGTGCCAGCACTTTCAGTTCGTTCGACTCACCCACACGCAGTGATTCGGTATCAACCGCTTTAGCTTCTGCCGCCGCTTCCATTTCCGCGATCAACGCAGGAATATCCAATTCCGCCATCAAGCGTGGCAGGTAATTGGTATCGTACACGCCTTCACGGAAGGTACGATCCGCCAGAATGCGTTTCAGCAATGGAATGTTAGTCGCGATACCTTTGATCGATACGCTATCCAAGTAGCTCAGCATACGGCTGATAGCATCTTCACGGTCTTCACCATGAACGATGATTTGCGCAATCAAGCTATCGTAGTAAGGCGATACTTCTTTGCCTTCTGCCGCGATAGAGATCACGTCGATATCATCACGCTCAGGCATCACACATTCAGTGATCAAACCTGGGTTAGGCAGCAGTTGCAGAATGCCATGGCTGTCCAGCGCTGCTTTCTCAGCAGTCACACGCACTTCCATCGCATAGCCCAGCTCTTGTGGTTGCAGCTCTTCGATAGAACGGCCAGACGCGATGTCAAACTGCGCGGTGACAATATCAATACCAGAGGTCAGCTCAGTTACTGGGTGTTCTACTTGCAGACGAGTATTCATCTCCATGAAGTACACTTCGTTGGCATCCAAGTTATAGATGAACTCAACAGTACCAGCTCCCATATAGTCGGTCGCATCGCCCAAAGCTTCAGTGTATTTCATCACTTTGGCTTTCAGCTCATCTGGCAGCATGGTTGAGCCAGATTCTTCGATCACTTTCTGGTTGTTACGTTGTACCGAACAGTCACGCAAACCCAATACTTTGGTGTTGCCGAACTGGTCACGCAACAGCTGTACTTCGATGTGACGTAGTGAAGTCACATATTTTTCCAAGTACAGGTCGCCGTTACCGAACGCCGCAGCAGCTTCAGTTGCAGTTTTTTGGAACAGGCCAATCATCTCTTCTGGACGACGAACTACCTGAATACCTTTACCGCCACCGCCTTGTACCGCTTTCAGCAGCACTGGGTAACCGATCTCATTAGCCACGTTCACCGCTTGCTCAGCATTGGTCAAAATACCGTGTGAACCAGGCACTACTGGTACGTTTTGCGATTGAGAGGTCTTAATCGCATTCGATTTGTTACCCATGGTGGTCATTGAGTTCACGCTTGGGCCAACAAAGTTCACGCCGTTGTTTACACACAATGCAGCAAACTGTGGGCTTTCAGACAAGAAGCCGATACCTGGGTGCAGTGCGTCAACTTGCTCGTAATCAGCAACACGCAGCACTGAGTAGGCGTTCAAGTAAGATTCGTCAGAGGTGTTACCACCCAAACAAACCAGCTTGTCGTTCTCTTTCAGCATGTCGGCTGGTACTGAGGTCATGTCAGGATCTGACGCCACCAAGACCACATTGATGTTGTTGTCGTGTGCTTTACGGATCAGTTTCACTGCCGTACAACCACGGGCATGAATCAACACTTTATCGATCGGCTTCATCAACTTACGCGGATCGTCTTGGACGATTTCGCCAGTGATTTCGTTATGGTTTTCTGGCACCAGCGACGACAGCGCTGAACTGATCACATCTTCAATGTTTTCAGTCGGCATTGGCATCAATGGGTCGATACCGGCCAGTGCATCATTCAAAGTATCGCTGAATGGGTTGTTCACCAGACCATTCATCGCACCCGGTACTTTTGACAAGTAGTTCGACAGGGTGGAGGTTGATGGCAGGTAAGCCGGTACTACCATTTGGCCTGCAAATGGCATGTTAGTACCAGACAGGTAATAGGTTTGTACCAATGGGTGAGTCACGAATGACGCTTGCGCACCACCAGTACAGTCACCGAAACCAAACATCATCACTGGCAATTCGTTATCACGAATGAAACGGGTCAGACGGTCGTTTACAACTGCCATAGAGAACAGCGCAGAGCCACCCTCTTTGGTCTGCATACCACCAGAGCTGATAAAACAGATCACTGGCAGACGACGTTTAGCACATTCGATCAACAGTGCAGAGAATTTCTCAGCACTCGCCATATCAAACGCACCGGCTTGGAACGCTGTGTTAGATACCGCAACACCCACACGCAGCTTTTTGCCATTGTGCTCAAAGTCCGCGAGACCAGTAATCAAACCACATGGGCGAATACCTTTATCTAGCGCATCTTCGATAGAAAGACGGAAGCCTGGGAAGTTCAATGAGTTAGCAGTCATCTTGTCGCCGTTCAACTCATCAAAATTGTTGAAGAACGTATCAACAATGTTGTTCCAAGTCATCTTGCCGGTTTTCTTCTCTTCACGCAGCACTTTCTGGATCAACAAGTCTTGATAACCCATGGTCAGACGGTTCCAGAAGTCTTTACGACGACCGATACGCACTGGGTTAATCGCACCTGTGTACTGAGTGTTGTCTTCTTCGCTGTCGAAATATTCAGGCAACAGACGCTCAAAGAAGTAGGTCAGAATTACGAACAAGCTGTTGTTCAGTTGTGGGAAACCAACGCTCTTCCACTGCTCAGTTTTGGTCAGCAGTTCAGCGCGGTTTGACTGTTCCATGAAGTACTTCAGCCACTTGTAGAACTTGCTCTTGTCGTTGGCCACATCTTGGGTCGACATCGCACGGTCAATCGACTTGTGCAGCAAGCTATCAACTGAACTACGTGACAGGCTCTTGTTCATCATCGCTTCTTTAGCGATAGACGCTAGATTGCCAACAACGTGGTCGTACAGAGCGTTGAAGATCAGAATGTTGTAACACTGCCAAATAAAGTCTTCACGCAGCTCTTGATTCACCACCACGTCAAGTACGGTCAGCTCATTCAGCTCTGGCCATGGCGCTTGAGTCACTTCTGTTGGCAGGGTTTCCAGATACTGGATCAAGCCTTTGAAGTTATTCGCTGCGTTCGCTTTCCAACGGTGGTACAGCGACCAGCAGATGTTGAACAACAGAGCCTTACGTGCTTTTTTGTAGTTCTCTTTTGGTTCGCCCAAAATCAAACGAGTCAGCATGTTACGTTCAGTGCTTACGTCGTCACGCTTAGCCACAAAGTTGTTCCACAACTTGGCCAGTTCTTCGTCGTAAATCACTTTATCTGGGCTAGACAGCCAAGATTGGAATACTTTTTCCTGTTCTTTTTGAATACGTTGCAGCAAGTCACCTTCAGGCACACTGACTTTTGACAAGCGGCCGTATTGTTCCATTGAAATTGAATGGATGCGGCTACGCAGGGTCAAATAACGCAGATAACGGTAAGCACTACCGAACAGGTTAAGGTGCATAGTTGGGTTGCTTGACTGTGACATATGCACAGCGCTATCCAACGCTTTCAGATCCTTTGAAGGATACAAGAAACGGTTCAAACTACGGCGATAATGCTCTTTGAGATCGTCAGATTCTTTAACGAATTCAATCGCTGCCGATTCAATGGCTTCGATACCGCTGATAATCGCACGGCGCAAGTTGTGTTGACGCTCATCGCGATCGCTTGGCGAGAAGTCGATGATGCCGTCGATACAACCGGCAGTGTAAAGCTCTTCTGGCGACACGCCCACTGACTTAGCACATTCCTGCCAAGACAAGTTGAACTTGCGCGCAATGCTCTGCAGACCCTGTGGCTGAATGGTGTTGAAGATACCGTCACGTAGCGACAACAAAATGTTGGCTGCCGCTAAGGGAATCGCACCACCGGAGTAACCGGCACCAATCACGATACCCAGCGTAGGTACATCTACGTTAACGCTTTCAGCAATAGCACGTGAAATAGAGTGTGCTTGGTTATGGCTGTTAGCAACTTCGCCAGCATCTGCCCCCGGAGTGTCAATCATAAATACGATTGGCATCGAAAGCTCAGCGAAGTGACGTACCGCTTCACAACACATTAAGTGATGTTCTGGCATCCACGCACCATTTGAGGTGGTACGTTCTTGGGCAACAAAACCGATACGGCGGCTGCGGCCACCGAAGTTCAATTCAATTTCGGCACGATAAAAAGGACCGTGAGTCTCTTCTGCAATCATTTTGCCTTTCAGTTCGGCAATGATGCGTTTTGCCCCAGGACGGTTTTTGTCCAAGGTTGGCTGAATGACTTTGTTAACGTAGCCGTCAACGTCTAACTGTGACAGAGATTTAAGGTTGGCCTGAATGGCATCTTCATCTAATAAACCTTTGATCTCGTCGTTCAGACTTTTCTTGCTATGTTCAGGGAAAAGGGAGAAATCTTTTGCCAGATGTTCCGCATGTAAAAACAACGGATCTGGAGTTTGTGACTGAGTCATGTTTGCGGGCTGCTTTGTGCTGGTCATCGAATCGATCCTCTGCTAAGCCTCTTTATTTATGATACAGCGATCAAATATAACTTTGATGCACTCAAAATTACTATTAAACTGGCTTAGACACTTTGTTCCATATTTGAGACAGTAAGAAAAACATGCCAGATTTGAATGGGATGCTGCTATTCGCGGCAGTGGTCAGAGCAGAAGGATTCTCACAAGCAGCAAGAGAACTCGGATTGCCAAAATCCACTATCAGTCGCAAAATTGCCCAGTTAGAGCAAGAGCTCGGTGTCCGTTTATTGCAACGAAACACGCGCTCAATCAGCCTGACACAGATTGGTGCGCTATTTTATCAGCACTGTCAAAATATAACCAATGAAGTGGAAGCTGCAAAGGCGACCATCGAATATACCCATAACGATGTTGCGGGTTTGTTGCGGATTGCGATTCCAGTCTCATTTAACCAAGAAGTGATCGCTAACTTATGCAGTGGCTTTATGCATCTTTATCCCGGCATTGAGCTTGATGTGCAGTTTACCGATGCTGAAGTCGGCTTGGTCGGTGAAGGCTATGACATTGCCATCAAATATGGCCCGCTGCAATCTTCTGACTTGGTGGCCAGATTACTGTTTGAACGCCAACCTATCTTAGTAGCCAGCCCCGCCTATTTAAAAGCCAAGGGCACGCCTGCTACCCCCAAAGATTTAGCACAGCATGATGGTATTTTGCTGGGGACATTACGCTCGGCGCCCATTTGGCCGCTCGGTAAGGGCAACCGCAAAACCATGGCCAGCTTTAAACGCCGCGTGCGGGTGAATAGCTCTGTAATGGTGAAGCGGATGGCGCTAGATGATTTTGGTATCGCCATTCTGTCTAACTCGGTTTGCAAAAGTGAAATCGCCAGTGGCACTTTAGTGCCATTACTGCAGGAATGGCCGATTGAGCCCTTTAAGGTCTACGGGGTTTATTCCAGCCGTCGTCAATTGGCAACCAACATCAGCGTCTTTCTCGACTTTTTTACCAAACGTTTCGGCAGCCAAGAGTCACTACAGTCATTAATGATGTAGTGCGAGTCGACAAATCATCTAAGATTAATGGCTTATATCCTTTAATGTGGCGAAATGCTGGTGCATACTTAACTGATAAGGAATTGTTAAAATCGTTGCTGCTAAGGAACTGTCCCATGCACAAGTCGCTGTTATTCAGTACATTACTCCTAAGTTGTTGTGTTTCACTTACCGCCAACGCTGGTGTAGAAGAACAGCGTATCGCAACTGCTGCTGCAGCCATGCCGCAAGTCGTTGACCGCTATCAAGCCTTTGTTGATGACTTGGGCAGCAAATATGCCAAACAAAATGACGAGCTGAAGGTTACGCAGATGGTGGCGCAGTTAGGTAAACGCGTCTGGCAACAAGCAGTGCGCGATGTGCAATCTGGCCATCCCGATGATCGCTCGCTTTATTGGTCACGGTTAAAGATGCGTCAATTGCTGGATGATTCAAAACCCGCCTTCAACATTGCCGATTGGCAAAAGCAGATACTCATTAAAGCCGTCGAGAAATCCTCGCGCGGCTTTAGTGATCTTGAATACGCCGATAACGCCACGGTTAAAATTCTGCTCACTGGGTTTGACCCGTTTTTCCTCGACCGCCACATAGATCAAAGTAACCCTTCGGGTTTAGTGGCTCTTGCGCTTGATGGTTATCAGTTCCAAGTGAACGGTAAAACCGCGCAAATTGAAACTGTGATGATCCCGGTGCGCTATGCAGATTTTGATGAAGGCATAATCGAATCCTTACTGACGCCGGTATATCGCGATCATCAAGTCGACATGATATTCACCGTGAGCATGGGGCGAGACAATTTTGATATCGAGCGTTTCCCAGGGCGTAACCGCTCAGCAAAGGCGCCTGACAATCGTAATGTTTACACCGGTGCCGATAAAACCCACCCCATCGCGCCAATGCTCGATGGCAAAACCCTGAATGGTCCAGAGTTTGTTGAATTCTCACTGCCAGTAGCAGCAATGCAAAAAGTGGCTGGGCGTTGGCCGATTAATGATAATCATCAGGTCACTACCCTGTCTCGTGGTAGCTTTGCAGCCTCATCTTTAGCCGAATTGCAAAACGAAACCTCAGTTGAAGGCTCAGGTGGCGGGTATTTGTCGAATGAAATCTCATATCGCTCCATCCTGCTGCGCGAGCAGTTGGGCAGTAAAATTCCGACCGGCCACATTCATACACCGAAATTAACCAACTACGATGCCGAAATGGAACAAGCGGTCGTAGAGCAAGTGAAGCAGATGATTGCTGCGGCAGCGGCGACACTGTAAGCTGACGCCCGACATTTGCTATCAATGTCGGGCGAAATTTTAGGTGGAGTATGTGGTTTTCTCGTCGAGCAGTTAGTCGTCAACCTTCAGCCGCAATCGCAAAATCTGCGTTAGCCAAAACCAGCAACCAAGCTGCCGTTATGCAGCGTATTAATGAGTGTTATCAACTTGCTGAGCAACACTTTCGCAAAAGCTTTACACGGCCAAGTGTTCATTTTAGTTTGCGTGGCAAAGCTGCTGGCACCGCACATCCAATCCAACAAATGCTCCGTTTTAACGCTGTATTACTGGAAGAAAATCCCAACGTATTTTTGAGCGAAGTCGTGCCCCATGAAGTGTGCCACCTGCTGACGCATCAGCTTTATGGCAAGGTAAAACCTCATGGGATTGAATGGAAGGCGCTGATGCAGCAGCTTTTTCAGCTGTCCGGCAAAGTAACGCATCAATTGGATATCAGCTCTGTGACGCCAAAGGGTGTGATGTATCGCTGCCATTGTGGCCCGCTTGAGCTGAGTGTCAGACGCCACAATAAAGTGATGCGCCAGCAAGCACATTATCAATGTCGCCGCTGCGGCCAAAAGCTCGAACCCGTTCTCAACGACTAGCCATACAGTAATAAAGGTTGCAGTCTGAGAACGGCTGATAATTGAAAAGGGTTACAACCAAGCCCAATAACTGGGTAAAATATGCCAACTTTGGCAAGTAGGCGCGACAGTTAGCGCAGCCGATAACTTGTATCACTTACCAATTCGCCGTGTTTTTCAGGATAGAGCATGAGAGTTCCCCGTATTTACCAAGGTGCCGCGCTAGGGGCCAAAACTGAAGTCACCCTAGATGCAGACGCAAGTGCCCATATCGGCCGAGTGCTGCGGATGACAGAAGGTCAAGCCATCAGTTTATTTAACGGTGATGGTAATGATTACCCTGCCACCATAGTTGCAGCAGGCAAAAAGGCGATCACTGTTGTGGTAGAACAGTGTGTCGTTAACCCGTCAGAGTCTCCATTGAATCTGCATCTTGGCCAAGTGATTTCGCGGGGTGACCGAATGGATTTCACCATACAAAAATCGGTCGAGTTAGGCGTTAATACCATAACACCATTGTTTTCAGAACGTTGCGGCGTCAAACTGGACGGCGAACGATTGGAAAAGAAAATTCAGCAGTGGCAAAAGATAGTGATCAGCGCTTGTGAACAATCGGGTCGTAGCGCGGTGCCTGAAGTGCGCCCGGCGATGAATCTTATCGATTGGTGTCAAGAAGCCACCAGCGCTATCAAGCTCAATCTGCATCCGCGTGCGCAGCATGGCATCAGCGGCTTGAATCTTGCCACAGCGCGAGTACGCTTGCTGATTGGGCCAGAAGGTGGCCTCTCTGATGAAGAGATTGCCATGACCGAGCAACAAGGGTTTACCGACGTATTACTCGGCCCTCGCGTACTCAGAACAGAAACAGCCGCATTAACCGCCATCTCCGTGTTGCAATCTCGATTCGGTGATTTGGGCTAAGTCATTCGCAGTAAGGAAATTAAAATGATTAAACTGGGTATCGTGATGGACCCCATTGCGGGCATCAACATCAAGAAAGACACAAGCTTTGCTATGTTGTTGGCAGCGCAAAGCCGTGGTTATGAGCTGTTCTACATGGAAATGGCCGATCTGGCTATGGTGGAAGGTGAAGCCCGCGCCAACATGCGCAAGTTGACCGTGCGCCAAGACGCGAATGATTGGTTCAGCTTAGAAGAAGCACAAGAGCTGCCGCTGAGCGATCTTGACGTCATACTTATGCGTAAAGACCCACCGTTCGACACCGAATTTATCTACGCAACTTACATGCTTGAGCGCGCAGAAGAAGCTGGCACCTTGATTGTTAACAAGCCACAAAGCCTGCGTGACGCCAATGAAAAACTGTTCACCGCTTGGTTTAACGAATTCACACCAATTACCGTGGTGACTCGTGATGCCAAACGCCTGCGTGCCTTCCACCAAGCGCACGGCGACGTGATCCTCAAACCGTTAGACGGGATGGGTGGCGCATCGATTTTCCGCCTGAAACAAGACGATGCCAACGTTGGCGTCATTATCGAAACGCTGACCAATCACGGTCAACGTTACGCAATGGCGCAAAAATATATTCCTGAAATCGTCGATGGCGACAAACGCATTTTAGTGGTTGATGGCGAACCTATGCCGTACTGCTTAGCCCGTATTCCACAAAAAGGTGAAACCCGTGGCAACTTAGCAGCGGGCGGCAGCGGTCGCGCTCAACCGTTATCAGAAAGCGATTGGAAGATTGCCAATGCCATTGGTCCAGAGCTGAAAAAGCGGGGACTGATCTTTGTTGGACTCGATGTCATCGGTGACAAACTGACCGAAATTAACGTTACCAGCCCAACATGCGTGCGCGAAATTGAAGCCGCCTTCGAAGTGGATATTACCGGTAAATTAATGGATGCCATTGAGCGCCGTCTCAGCGAAAAGACTAAAGGATAAACATGAAACTGACGCGAGTTTGTTTATTAGCGATTGCTTGTTGCTTACCTTTTGCAGCAAGCAGCAATGACGCACCACTTAATCCGACTGCGGCACCTGCTCGCCCTAAGAATGTCGTGATTATGATTGGTGATGGAATGGGCGCGGCTTACACCAGCGCCTATCGCTTTTACAAAGACAATCCTGAAACTGAAGAGATTGAACAGACGGTATTTGATCGTTTGTTAGTGGGGATGGCCTCCACCTACCCTGCAAGCGTCAGTGGTTATGTTACCGACTCGGCAGCCGCAGCGACGGCGTTATCGACCGGGTTCAAAAGTTATAACGGCGCCATCAGCGTCGATGTCAATAAACGTCCACTGCCCACCCTGTTAGAGCGTGCTAAAAAGCTCGGCTTGAGCACAGGTGTTGCCGTGACTTGCCAAGTCAACCACGCCACCCCAGCGGCATTTTTAAGCCATGACGAAAGCCGTCGTAACTATGATGCGATTGCAGCCAGCTATATCAATACCGATGCTGATTTGATTCTTGGTGGTGGCCAAAAGTATTTCCCTGAGCCTCTGCGGCAGCAATTTATTGCTAAAGGCTACCAAGTACTCACCGACTTTACCGAGCTGGCGGGGTTAACTCAGCCCAAAGCGCTGGGCTTATTCGCCGATGTGCAGTTGCCTTGGTCAATGGATGAGCCGGAAGCCCATAAACTCAGCAACATGACCAGCAAGGCGTTAGCGCTTTTGTCGCAGAACACTCAAGGCTTTGTACTGCTCGTCGAAGGTAGCCAAATCGATTGGGCCGGTCACGACAACGATGTAGCAGCAGCCATGGGCGAAATGGATGAATTTGCGCATAGCATTGAAATTGTTGAGCAATTCGTTCGTAGCCATCCTGATACCTTATTGGTGGTGACGGCTGATCACAACACTGGCGGGTTCTCAATTGGTGCAAATGACAAATATGAATGGCATCCAGAAGTCCTGCGTCAGCTGAAATCGAGTCCAGACGAAATGGCCGCAAGCGCAATTGCCGTTGAGCAATGGCGCGAACCACTAGCGACCAGCTTAGGCTTTGCGATTGATGATGAACTGTTTAGCAAGTTGGAACGCGCCAGAATGCAAGGCAAGAAAGCGCTGGCGACGGCAATCAAGCATGAGATTGACCTGCGCACCAATACCGGTTGGACAACTGGCGGCCATACAGGGGTTGATGTACAGGTATTCGCCGCGGGGCCTGGCTCTGAGCTGTTTATTGGCAGTCAAGATAACACCGACATTGCCAATAAAATTATTAGCTTGCTACCAAAGCCGAAAAAAGACGTTAAGTAACACCAAGGGCTCTATTGAGCCCTTTTTCATTTAACGACGCCTCGGCTTATAATAGGGACAAAATTTATTTGAGATCACAGCCTTGCTGACCGCGCCTTCTGAATTACTGATTCGCAACCAACACCTATTTCAAGACAAACAGCTGTTACTGCTCAACCATGAGGCTGATCGCTGCGCCGAGCAGTTAGCGTCGGGTTGCCGTTCAGTCACTGCATTAGCGCTGGATTTTAATCATCATCAACAGCTGCGCGGCATTCCCGCTAACGTGACCGCCGAATTTGGCCATCAGTTGCAAGACGTCAATGCCAAATTCGACACTGTGGTGATCTATTACCCTAAAGCAAAACCGCTGCTCCAATATCTGCTGACCTTAGCCGCGTTCCATCTGCGACCAGAGGGTGAGCTCATTGTTGTTGGCGAAAACAAAGGTGGCATACGCTCGTTCAACAAATTGCAGTCGTCCTTTTTCAGTCAACCACTGAAGTTAGATAACGCGCGCCACTGCTTACTGTTTAGTGCCATCTGCCATGCTCAACCAAAAAGTCTCGACATCAATGCGTTTGTAAGCCGTTACACACTTACCCTAGGTGACAGTCAAGTCACTATCTGTAATATGGTGGGCGTATTTAGCGAGAAGCAACTTGATCAAGGCACTGAGTTACTGCTGCAACACCTCACCCCGCTGTCGGGGCGGGTGTTAGATTTTGGTTGTGGTGCTGGAGTAATTGCCGTCGCACTGCTGCAACATCAACCTGAGCTGGCATTGGAATGTGTGGATATTAACGCAATGGCTTTGCTGTCTTGCACACTCACCTTGGCGGCCAATGGCATGAACGCAAAAGTGTATCCATCAGATGGCTTAGCACAAACCAACGGCCAATTTAACGCGATTATTTCTAACCCGCCGTTCCATGATGGCTTAATGAGTACCACAGATATTGCAACCCGCTTCGTGCAAGACAGTCGCCAACAATTGGCGCGCAATGGCGTGTGGCAGATTGTGGCAAATCGCCACTTACCTTATGGCGATGCCATTGAAAATGCGTTTGGTAATGTAAATGTTGTGGCGGAGAACAATCGCTACAAAGTTTATCAAAATAAGATATAAAACAGTGGCTAACTGTGAAATGTAGCGCAAAAATCAGTAGATAGTTACTTCTTTGTTACAAAAAAATGCGCAACATCAAGCACTGTTGATATAATTCAACGGTAAAGTAGGAGCGGTGATAATAATTTAAGCTTGGATAATAATATGCTCACACCAGATCTACTCCATTTCAGTAGCGATAACCTATTCGCCGAGTTGACACTGGTGCCCACTACCCATGGGCCGGTCTCAGAGAAAGAGATCCTACAACTGTTGACCCTTCCAGAGTTCAACACTCTTTTCCCAATCGATTTCAGCATCAAAAAAGCCGTCAAAGATATTAATGCGTTGGCGGCTCAAGATGAAGGTAAAACGAAACAATCTTTTAAAATTGCCGAGCGCCGCGATGCCCAGATCATCCTAGAAACCAGCAATGACAAAATGCAAGCGACCATGACGATTGTCGCGGCGTGGGGGGGACGTACCGTTCAACTGCCTGACGTCTTGCATCATCTCAAAAAAGAAGGCATTAGCATGGGGCTATCACGCCTCAAAATTGAAGCCATGCTAAAAAAGGTACAAGTGCTCAAGCCCGGCGAAAGTGTTAGCAGCGTCATCGCACATGGCAAGGCTGCGGTGAATGGTACTCATGCCAAAATTGAACGCAAAGTGCCACTGGCGCGGGAACGTTTGCTGCATCCACAAGAGCGTGAAGATGGTACCGTCGATATGCGCAATCTCGGTTCGGTAGTGATGGTCGCACCGAATGATCTGTTGATGGTCAAAATCCCCGCAACTGAAGGCAGCAAAGGTTACACCGTACTTGGTGAAGTGCTGCCCGCCACCGCTGGTAAAGACCTACCATTAATGGCTGGCGATGGTACACATCTCGATCCCGCCGACCCAAACAAATTGATCGCTACAGTCGCAGGCCAACCGGTCGAAACCGGCAGTGGTATGCAAGTCGATGACGTACTGCAGATCAAAAACGTGGATGTGGGTTACGGTAACGTCGAATTTAAGGGCAGTATTCTTATCAGCGGTGACGTGTGTGAGGGCATGCAGGTTCGCAGCTCAGGTGATATCACGGTCATGGGCTTTGTTGAGTCAGCGGTATTGGAAGCGGAAGGTGATATTACCGTAAGCAAGGGCGTGTTAGGTCGCCAGCTTGGTGGTAACGAACTCTCCACCAAACTGATTGCTCAGGGTCAAATTTCTGCCCAATTTGTGCAGTATTCAGATCTTAAAAGTCACAGCAATATTCTGGTCACCAAACAGTTACTGCACAGTAAAAGTGATGCTCAAGGCACGATTACGGTCAGCGATACCAGCGGCCGCAGAGGTGACTTGATCGGTGGTACGGCTTATGCCGAAAAAGGGATCTGTGCCGTCACCATAGGTGCAACTGCCGACACAAAAACCGATGTCTATTGCGCTATGAAGCTCGACGAGCTGAAACAACATCTGAAAGAGCTTGATGAAGGTGGACGTAATCTCACGGTTGCCAAGCTTGATACCGAAGCAAGATTGCGCCGGCTGCCACCCAAAGAGGAGTGGCAAAACGATTCTGTGATGGTCGACCAAGTCAAAATGATGCTGGCCGAAAAGCATCGAATTGAGGAAGAACTCAATCGCGAGCTCACTGAGAAAGACTTGCTCGCAAAAGAGGTCGAAGGCTATTACGACTTCTATTTTATTGAAGCTAAAAAGCACATCTATTCCAACGTGGAAATCCATATTGGCTCCGCCACCCAACGTACCCAACGAGAACATGGCCCTTGCCAAGTGCACAACCTTCACGGCGAACTCAATTTCGATTATGGCAATAAAAAATAATCCTCAATTTCAATGGCCTGCTTTGCATCTAACCCAGCAGGCCGACGAACTACTAGTGCTCGAAAGTGAAGCGGATCTCACCGCTTATTTTGGTGAGGAGCTACAGCTATTACTCAGCTATGACCGCATTATTGATAGTCTGCAGCAGCAATTTATTTGGTTAAATAATCAATGGCAGCAGCTTGAAGACAGTGTGGACTTGCAATGGTTGCAGCAGCGAGTGCAATACCATTTTGCCGCGGCGAACGTTTGCTGCATCAGTAAATTCACCCTCAGCAACGTCGAAGACGTTATCGATTTAGTAAAATCCATCGCCTAGACTTCACCCGTTACCGCTGAACAGGCATAATCGCCGCATTCAAGATTTAATGAGAATGTAAGTGGAACTACTTAATATTGAATGCCTTGGTAAGTCACTGCGACTAGAAGGCTCAATGGCTGGCTGGCAGCAACTGTTTTGGGATGAACAGTTAGTCTCTCAAAAACAACAAAGTAGCGCCGACGGTCTACGGGTGCATATTTTTCATCTACACCGTCCCGGCGTAGAAAAACCGCTGGAAGTGCGGCTTGAAACCGACGTGCGCTGGCAGCCCTTTGTATTGGACTATCGGCTGGTGATTGATGATGAAGTGGTCGTCAGTGGTCAACGCACGACTCAAGATATTGAGCGACAAACACCACCACCAAACGTCCCGGTAACTAAGCTGAAACCACTCGGCTTACTGGCACTTGGCTTAAAGCTGTTTAAAAGTGCCAAGGTCATCAAAGTGGTGTTGGCGGGCGCCAGTGTCGCAGCCTATAGCTGGTTGTTTTCGTTTCAATTTGCGCTTGGGCTGATCCTCTGTTTGGTGATCCACGAATATGGCCATATCCGCGCAATGAAGCGTTTTGGCTTAAAAACCAAAGGAATTTATCTGATTCCGTTCATGGGCGGGCTTGCGGTGAGTGATGACAAGATCAATACCCGTTGGCAAAACGTGGTGATTTCCATCATGGGTCCCACCTATGGCATGTGGCTGTCAGTGATAGCGTTAATCGCCTACCAATTCACCGGGATTGAGCTACTTGCGGGGCTCGCAGTATTTAACGCGCTACTCAACATTTTTAATTTGTTGCCCATTTTACCGCTCGACGGCGGCCATATTCTGAAGAGTATTGGTTATTCGCAAAATCACTACACAGGGCTTATCGTGTGCGTTGCAGGTGCGGTGTTAGGTGTGTATTTAAGCTATATGCTTGGGCTTACCCTGCTCGGTGTATTGCTGGCTGTGGGTAGCTTAGAAATCATAATGGAGTGGAAATATCGCCATCAAAGCCACTTGCTGCCCATGGATCGCTACGGGCAGATAGTGTCTGCGCTGTGGTATCTGTTCACCGTATGTAGCCTCGCGGCTATCATCTGGTACTTAGCCAGCACCAGTGATAACCCGATTATGCAGATCCCGCTGCATATTTTACGCGGCTAACACGCCCTGCTCGATGAAAAGGTCAGTTCGGTGACCATTGTGCTCAATGCTAGACAATGTCACCGAATTTACCGCTCTGATAATCACGCACCGCCTGCATAATTTCCGCCTGAGTGTTCATCACAAACGGTCCCATCTGCACCACTGCTTCTCCAATCGGATTACCCGCCAACAGCAACATACCCGCGCCCTGCTCACCCGCAACAATCTGCACCTGAGTTTGGCTGTCGAGCACTAACAACTGGCCAGCTGTCACTGCACCGCCAGAAGGCGACTGCAGGCTTCCGTCATAAAGATAGACAGCGCTAAATCCATAGCGGCTAAAATCGATGCTGATTGAGCTATTGGCGCTCAGCGAAAGATCCGCCAAGGCACTGTCAGCCGCAAGTTGGGTTAACGGCCCTTGCGCCTGCTGCTGATTTGCGTCCCACGCTCCGGCTAACAAATACAGCTGGCTACCATCCCCTTCAATCACCGAATGCTGCAACTCACCACTGTCTTGATACTGCGGCGGGCGCATCTTGTCTTTTGCCGGCATATTGATCCAGATCTGAAAGCCGTGTAGGCCATCTTTGGCATCAGCAAGCGGCATCTCGGAATGCACGACGCCGCGACCAGTGCTCATCCATTGCACTTTGCCAGCACGAATCGCTTTCACGTGGCCCATCTGATCGCGATGTTCAAAGCCACCTTTGCGAATATAGGTGAAGGTTTCCATGCCGCGGTGCGGATGCGGTGGAAAACCGCCGACATAGTCTTTCTCATCGTCAGAGCGGATTTCGTCCAACATCAGATAAGGATCAAGCGCTAAGCGATGAAAATCAGCAACACGGCGAATATTCACGCCGTCACCATCTTGGGTCGGTTGTGCTCGAAGAAGTTGTAAAATACGCATGAGAATCTTCCACTAGAGAGAATAACTAGTATCAGATTAAAACCAAAAAAATGGCAAGAAAAGCGCGAATAACCGCAGGAGTTTTTCGATTCTATAGAATGATTAACAGTTGAATGGGGTAGCTGGCAGACCTTTCACGCCAACATTGAGTTCAAACAAGCAGCCCGCCTGAGGATACTTGAGTCGCTGTTGCAGGCTAAGTCCTTGATACGCTGTGGTTACGAACAGTTTGTCGAGATTTGGGCCACCGAAACAAACGTTAGTCACTTGCGGTACTGGGAGTTCAACATGACGATCGATTGTGCCATCCGCGAGAAAACGAACAATGCCATGACCGCCCCATTGTGCGACCCACAGACCGCCATCAGCGTCCATCACCATCCCATCAGGACAGCCCATCGCATCGTCAAACTGCGCAAACACCTCTTTGGTGATTGGCATTCCGTGCGAATCGAGCTTGAACTGATAAACGGTACGTTCAAGCGTCGAGTTATGATACATGGTGCTACCATCAGCAGTAATCACCGGGCCATTACTGACCACATAGCCATCATCTACCACCTGCGGGCGCTGCGACATACTCGCCATACGGTACAGTTTACCCGTAGGTTGCAACTCGCGGTCGTCCATAGTACCGAACCATAAGCAACCTGATGGATCGACTGAGGCATCATTCAATCGATTTGAGATCGGCTCTGGTGGTTTAGCGATCGCTACGCGATCACCGCTACTAAATTCAACCTGATAAATACCACTAGCAAAGCCCGCAACCATGTCACCCTTGGCACTATGAACAACCCAGCAAACGGATTCATCAAAGGTGCGGTATTGGTGTACTTGTGTTTGCGGATCAAACTGGTGGATGCGGTAACGACGAATGTCGACCCAATAGAGGCAGTTATCGAAGGTGTTCCAGTGAAGTCCTTCACCCAGTTGGCAAGGGAAACCCCAATTTCTTAAACCTTGAAATTGGTCTCGATGATAATGCGATAAAAAAGCGGTTCTCCGGGAAACCCCGGAGAACCTGAACGCCTGTTCGCCCCCCATAGGCACAGACTGAATTTCGCTATCAAAAAGGTTATTGGTTTTCACTAATACGACACTGAATATATTTTTTCACTTTAATCGGTGAAATAAATTTATGTCTTAGTAATTAAATTACATTACGACTTTTTTTAAGCTTTGGCAGTTTATTCTAATTGATAATTAGAACCGCTATCGCTCCCCAAATAGTGAGTTAATGATGCCTGTTATTAATGGCAAATAAAATCTTTTTTACCGCAGCAACTATAGACTTTGGTCTATATAAAACTGATACCTTTAATATAAACTTAATTAACTAATTGATTTGAAAAGTATTCAGATGATTTATTAGATAATCTTCGAATAAAATAATGGGATCTATTTCACACTGAGTTGTAACTATGAGAAGAAAGAGGCAATCCCAGAGATTAGCGAGGCAAGTAGTGTAAGCTTTCTGACGATGTCGTTATTGATATAGTTTTGCATAAACTCAGACATCAACCAGCCCAGTAAAATCGCCGGGATACATTGAATAAACAGCACCACATCTGAATAACCTGCTGAGCCAGCATACCACAACACTATCAAACCAAATATATTGATATATAAAAAGAAAACACTCAAATTTGCTTTAATTTTGTGATGTTCTGCCGACTGATACAGCAGCCCCATTGGCGCGCCGCCTGCCGAGGTGGTGGTTCCCATAAAACCAGACAAGGTACTGGCCATCAGGTTAGTGAACAGATTAATTACCGGCTTATGCCCAACAAATGAGGCAATAACACCGAGAATAATGGTTGAACCGAGTAAAAATTTATAATGATAAGGTTCGATATACAGCATTACCAAGCCTGCAATCCCCACACCTAAAGTGCCGCCAATCACAGAAACTGAGGTTTGTTTGACATCGATCGCGCGAATATTTCTTACCGACAACAATAAGGTAAGAAATAAAGCATTAAGGATCATTGGGGCAGGCACTAATTGCGGATAAATTAAAAAGAGTACGGGAGCACAAAGTAAGCCAAGGCCGAAACCAATGACACTTTGTAAACAGGCGCCCACCATCAGCACCAGATACACCCATACCATATCAGTCAATCTGAATTACCTATTATTATGTATTTTTATTTAGATAGTACCGAGTATCTTGACGCCCCAAACGAAGATACTCGGCCGATATATTAAACGTATTATAATATAATTAGTTGCAGACGCAAAACGCGAACGTTAATAAAGAGTAATAATTGAGACTTAGCGCCAGTTGTTATATCCAACCGCCATCAACAATCAATGTTTGCGCGGTGAGCATGGCACTTTCATCAGAGGCTAAAAACAGCGTGGCATTCGCAATATCATCCGGCCCAAGACGCTCTTTAATGCATTGATTATCTTGGATCTCTTGGAGCATATCGGGAGTTAGCCAATGAGAAAGTTGTCGCTCAGTGATCACCCATCCTGGGATCAGGGTGTTCACCCGGATATGGTTTTTTCCAAACTGCTTGGCCAGCGTGCGAGTCAAGCCCTCCAACCCTGCTTTAGCCGTAGTGTAAGCAGGCATACAGGCTTGTTTGATGTGCCAACTGATCGAGCCCAGATTGATAATACTGCCGCCGCCTAGACGTTGCATTTGTGGCGCAACAGCTTGAGCGGTGAAGAAACACGGTCGCAAGTTGATCGCCATACGATCATCCCAATACGCCACAGAAACATCTTCAACTTCATGACGGGTATCATCAGCGGCATTGTTGATTAATACCGAGATATCGCCCTGTTGCTGTTGCACCTGCTCAATCGCCTGTTGCAACGCGGGCACGTCACGGATATCACAATGAATGAAGGTAGGATCCCAATCAAATTTACCACGCAGGCGCTGGCAAAGTGCATGACTTTCATCATCGGCGATATCAACAAAACTGACTTTGGCGCCCTGTTCACAGAAACGCTCCACCATCACCGCACCAATACCTGCACCGCCACCCGTGATAAACACACTTTTGTCCTTGAGACAAGGATAGCGAGTTCGACTCTTAGATTGCATACTCATTCTTAAAACGACCTGTAAGGCAATGACGTGATTCTAGCGTTAAAGCAATTAAGCCTCTAGTTTAGCAGCGATCTCTTTTTCAATAACCGCCATCGCTTCTTCAATCAACGCTGTCATCTGTTTACGCGCCAACTCAGGTTGTCGAGCGGCAATCGCGTCATAAATTACTGCATGGTCTTCAGCCACACTCACATCACTGCCTTTCGCTGGCGTAGTATGTTGAATACTCACACCTAATGCAGTGTTGATAAAATCGCGCAGATGGAAGAAAAAGCGGTTGCCACTGGCTTGCAGAATACTGGTATGAAACGCCAAATCGGATTCATGCAGCGTTTGATTTGGGGTTCTTGCCGCTTTGCGCATGTCATCAAGTGCCGCCGCAATATTGGCGATATCCTCATCTTTACCATATTGTGCGGCCAGCGCAGCAGCTTGAGGTTCAATGGCTAAACGTACTTGTAAGAACTCTTTTAACACTTGTAGCGACGGCCCACTCTCTAACATCCAATTGAGCACGTTAGTATCGTACAAGTTCCAATTTCCGGCTGACTCAACGCGGATCCCCTGTCTTGGGCGCGACGAGATTAACCCTTTTGCAGCTAACATCTTTACGGCTTCACGAATGGCGGTACGACTGATGCCATACATATCACACAACTGAGCTTCAGTAGGTAAGCCAGTGTTTATGTTGTATTTTCCAGCAACAATCGCCTTACCCAACTCGTTAGTCACTCGCTGTGACAAATTTAAATTTTCTAGCCTTGCCATGGGATGTCCTTAAACGGAGTGAGGTCAATCATAGTACAATAGTTTTTTTCCACAACAAGTCAATCAGTTAGCGCTATCTTCGGCGCTGTTTCACAGATTATTTGCGGAGAAAGTGAACTTTGTGAAACACCTCTGCAATCTACAGATCTACATTTTTTAATTCAGGTTACTATGATGCCATAGCGAGTAACAAAATAATCTAAGATAAGCCGCGGAAAACCTTAATTAACTTTATTTTATATTATAATATGCTCTAAGCTCTCATAGCAGGATTCTGTAATGTTGATGGGGATCACCATTACAGCCACTACAAGCACAAACGGAATACGACACTATGGTTGAACTAAGTACCTTAGACTGGCTGGTACTCGGCGGCTTTTTTATATTGCTGGTGGGTGTAGTCGTTATGTCTTTACGACAAAAAGAAGAAGATACTGCTGACTACTTTCTTGCTGGCCGCAATGCCAGTTGGTTAGTTATCGGCGCCTCAATTTTCGCGTCAAATATTGGCTCGGAGCACCTTGTAGGCCTATCTGGCTCAGGGGCTGAAACCGGGATGGCAATGGCGCACTGGGAATTACAGTCGTGGATTATTCTGCTGCTCGGTTGGATATTCGTACCTTTTTATTGGAGTTCGAAAGTCTACACCATGCCGGAATTTCTCGAACGCCGCTTTAACTCCAAGTGTCGCACCTTCCTCTCGGTCATTTCACTGGTGAGCTATGTACTGACCAAAGTGGCAGTGACTGTGTATGCCGGTGGGGTCGCATTTAAGACGATTCTCGGCATTGAGTCGATCTGGGGCATCGATTTCTTCTGGATCTCGGCCATCGGGTTGGTGGTGATCACCGGTATCTATACCGTGCTCGGCGGTATGAAAGCGATTATGTGGACCTCGGTACTGCAAACACCAGTGCTGATTATTGGCTCTTTGGTGATCTTAGTGGTTGGCTTAGAAACCCTAGGTGGCGGTAACGGCATGATGGCCGGTTGGGACGTGGTTGAACGCGTGAATGGCGATAACATGCACCTGATGCGCTCTGCTGCAGATCCGAACTTCCCATGGCCAGGCATCATTTTTGGCTCATTTATTATCGGCTTCTGGTACTTCTGTACTGACCAATACATAGTACAACGGGTGTTGTCTGCTAAAGGCATTAAAGAAGCACGTCGCGGTACTATGTTTGCCGGTTATCTGAAACTGCTGCCGGTGTTTATTTTCTTGGTGCCAGGCATGATCGCCGTAGCACTGAAGCAAACCGGCGTTATCAGTTACGATAGTTCTGACCAAGCGTTCCCAACCTTAGTTGCACAACTTCTGCCCGCGGGCGTAAAAGGGATTGTGATCGGGGGCTTGGTCGCAGCATTGATGAGCTCTTTGGCGTCACTGTTCAACTCATCTGCCACACTGTTTACCATCGACTTCTACAAAAAGTATCGTCCAGATTGCAGCGAGAAAAAACTGCTGCAAGTTGGCCGTATCGCTACCGTAGTGGTGGTGGTACTGGGTATCGTTTGGATCCCTGTGATGAACGCCATCGCCGATGTGCTGTATGAATATCTGCAAAGTGTACAATCATTGATTGCGCCGGGCATTGCTGCGGTATTTGTGATGGGGCTGCTTAGCCGTAAGATCACCCCTAGTGCCGGCTTTGTTGGCATGGTGGTTGGCTTCGTACTCGGTATGGTGCGTTTGGTGCTGCTGCCGTTCAAAGACAGCGTTGCTGGTACCTCACTGGCTTGGGTGGTTGAAATGAACTGGCTCTACTACTGCGTGATGCTGTTTATCATCGTCTGCGCGGTTATCGTGGTCACCAGTATGTTTACCAAAGCAGCGACGGAAGAGCAGATCCAAGGTTTGACCTTTGGCACCTTAGGCAAAGGCACCATGAAAGAAGTGCTCGATGGACTAGATAAGTGGGATTACATCCATACCATTGGTATTTTGGGTATCACCGCTGTTATCTACTGGCGCTTCTGGTAAGCCAACAAGTAGATTCATCACAAGGCCGTCATTACGACGGCCTTGTTGTTTTGGGCTTCATTGAGGTTTAAGGCGCCAGCTTTACGCTCTACCCTATTCTTCCGCGGAGTTACCCAACTCAAGCGGCTGCGTCAGATCGCGGAATTCAGTTTAAATATTATTATTGTATTACTTATGTGCTACCATCCGACCCTGGGGGATTTTAGGTTTCGGATGAACAATTCTTTGATAGGAAACGATTCATGAAGGCAATAGCAAAACTTGCCGCAGCAACCTTGATGGCGTTGGGCGTCAGCCATGCTGCAAATGCAATACAAGTAGAAGTTCATGACCCGGTAATGGCCAAAGATGGCGATACCTATTATGTGTTTAGCACAGGTCCTGGCATTACCTATTACCAATCAAAAGACATGAAACACTGGGAAAAAGTGGGGCGTGTTTTCAAAGATGAACCAAGCTGGGCGCGTCGTGTGGCACCGGGCTTTGACGGCCACTTGTGGGCACCAGACGTATACCACAAAGATGGTAAATTCTATCTCTATTACTCGGTGTCCTCATTTGGTAAAAACACCTCTGGAATTGGCGTCACCGTGAATAAGACGCTTGATCCAAAGTCACCAGACTATGAATGGGTTGACCAAGGTATCGTACTGCAATCAGTACCAAACCGTGACAACTGGAACGCCATCGATCCTGCTATCGTAGAAGATGATAACGGTACGCCTTGGATGAGTTTTGGCTCGTTCTGGGATGGCTTGAAGATCGTAAAACTCGATCCCAACATGACCCGTCTAGCTGAACCACAAGAATGGCACACGATTGCCAAACGCCCACGCAATTCAAACCTGCCCGATACCGAAGCCGGTAACGGTGCTATTGAAGCGCCCTATATCTTCAAGAAAAACGGCTACTACTACCTATTTGTGTCGTTTGACCTTTGCTGCCGTAAGATGGACAGCACCTATCACATCATGGTGGGGCGCAGTAAAAACGTTGAAGGGCCTTACTTAGATAAGAACGGCCACGACATGAACCAAGGCGGCGGCTCATTAGTATTGAAAGGCGACAAAGATTGGGTCGCTCTTGGGCACAACGCCGCATATACCTTTGATGGCAAAGATTATCTGGTGTTCCACGCCTATGAAACCGCTGACGATGCGCTGCAAAAACTGCGGATATTGGAAATGAAGTGGGAAAACGACTGGCCAGTTGTAAACCCAGCCGATCTCAATAAAAACACCACAGTGTTAAAGAAGTAAGCGGTAGCAACTGCTGAACACTCTGACATGAAAAAGCCCTGCACTGCAGGGCTTTTGGTATTTGCGCAAACCTTATTCAACACTATTTCGCGGTTGCCTTTAATAGCCGAATACCGTAGATACCGCCAGCAATCGAGCCCGGTTTCGCCACAAACTTGAGGCGATAACCTTGCTTGCTCGCCAGCTTAGCTGGGATTGGATAATCCACTTGATACATCTCGTCGCCATGCCCCGGTTTCATCTCCACCGTTTGCAGCAACTTGCCGTTAAGCAAAATATCAAAGCGACGATTCACATCACCACCAAAGTAGGTGATACGCAGGGTTTTGGCTTCGCCTTGTCTATCCGTCAGATCGTACGCAAACCAGTCGCTACTGTCGCGCCAGTGAATGCCTTTGTTGACCCCAGCACGACTGCCCTCGCCGGCAAAATTATGCTCAGCTTCAGGTTGTTGTTCACCGGGATTGATCTTATCCAGCGTTTGCTGCGCTAACAGCTCAGCAGCAGCTTCTTTCGCCTTTGCCTGCGCCATAAACTCAGGGTACTCAGCCACTGACATCTGCGGCAGATACACTTCGTAGCGCGACTCATGAATACGGAAGAACGGCACCAGATCAATCTGCTTGGGTTGATCCTTTTCACGCACGCCCTGCTCGGCCGAAAATGCCAACTTATCACCCGGTAAACGCTTCAAGCCTTGCAAGAATGCTTGCGGTTCGCCCACCATAATAGGTAGCGCTTCTGGCGGGCAAGTTGGCCCCGCCGCAATGTGCCCCATACGGCTGCCATTGGCGATAAAATCGAGCTTCTCATCAGCAAATGGCGCGACATTCGATGCCAGCACCACTGGGCCATAAAGCACTGAGTAGTAGCTGCTGCCGTCTGGCAGTTGCTCTAAAGTCGGTTGCACCCCAAAGGAGAACGCGAGCTTGTCACCTGCATGCCAATTGCGTTCAACGGTCAAGTAACCCGACCGACGTTGCTCAGCCTTAATCGGTTTGCCATTCAACGTCAGTTGCGGCGCAACGCCATTCATCCACGCCGGCACGCGAATACTGATCGCCTGCTTGTCCTTACCTAACGCTTTATCCACGGTCAGTGTCATCGCGTTTTGATCGGGAAAATGGGTGCTCTGGGTAACTTGTAATCCCTGTTCTGGCCAGTTCAAGGTTGAGCCAATAAACATGTTCACCAACAGCTCATTGTGCTCGTGGGCGTAAATCATCTCACCATATTTACTGTGGTTCTCAATCCCCGAACCAACACAACACCACATCGACTTATCGACATTGGAATACATGCGATAATGCCCTGGGCGCATTGCGGTAAAGTACACCAAACCGCCGTTATCAGGGTTTTGTGACGACAAAATATGGTTAAAGGTGGCGCGTTCATAAAAGTCGAGATAACGACTATCGCCACTTTCTTGGTAAAGCATTTTGCTCAGTTTGAGCATATTGTAGGTGTTACAGGTTTCTGGCCCTTCCACATCTTCCATCATGCTGGTGAAATCTTTGGAATCGTGGAAGTGCTCGCGCACGCTGTTGCCACCTATCGATACGGAACGATGTTTCGTCACCGTTTCCCAGAAAAACTCTGCCGCATCATGCCAATCCGACTTTTGTTCCTCTTCGCTCACACGCAGATAACCGATCACTTTGGGGATTTGGGTATTGGCGTGCAGGCCGTTGAGCTTATCTTCATGCTTAACCAATGGGTCAAGAATGATCTTTTGCGAGAACTGCTCGGCCAGCTTGAGATAATCTTTATCGCCGGTGATATCGTACATGTCGGCGAATACTTCGTTCATGCCGCCATGTTCTGAGATCAGCATGGTTTGGATCTGCTCATCACTGAGATTCGCCACCAGCGCTTTGGCCCATTTGCCTAAATCCACCAGCATCACTTTGGCCAGTTCGTTGTGCCCCAGCAGATAGGCATCGCGAATACCAGCAAAGGTTTTGTGAATGTTGTACCAAGGTACCCAATGGTCATTCAAACTGAATAAATCGGCTTTAATTTTGCCCGCTTGAATATCGGCCCACATCTGCATGCCGCCGGGGATCCCGCCAACATAACCATTAGCGTTTTTCAGCTGCGCGCGGCGCAATTCGCTAATCATGTAATCTAAGCGATGCTTCATTTCAGCATCGCCCGTCGCTTCATAAGCCAAGCTCAGCGCAGACAGATAATGGCCGCCGATATGGCCATCTAAGCCGGTATTTTCCCAGTTGCCGTAAGATTCTGCTTTGGTGGCTAAGCCTGCTTCCCGTAAAAATGGGGCTAACAACTTATCAGGTTGCAGCTGCTCGATGTAACGGATATTGGTTTGCTGCGCGTGCGCAAACGGACTGCCCGCGGTGAGACGCACTTGCTCTAACGAGAATAGCTCCATCGCATCGACATTAGCACTGGTTGCCAAGGCAACGGCTAACGCTACTGGAGACACAAACCGCCCGAAACGGGCGGCTGGTGAGCAAATCATGCGTGTCCGGGAATGCCAAACAGCGGCATCCCGGCCTCAACTGACTGAATGAGTGTTACAACACGTAACTGTGCTGCGTGTGATAGCAACTCATTAAACATCATAGTTATTTTGCCTCAGTAACTAAGTTAGGTTGTGCTGGTGCAACCTCGTCTTGAGTCTCATTTGACTCTTCAAAATGCACATCCAAGTGGGTCAACAATTCACGATAGGCTTCGTCAGTGATGTGATACTTCATCATCAATGCACCGTTAATGAAGTGGAATACCCCAGGGATCACGGTCAGCATCAGCGACAAACCAAGCAAAGACGTGGCAGATTGCGCTTGGTCAGCCACATAGCCGAATTGAGTCAACAACCAGCCGACAACCGCACCGGCAACACCCATACCCGCTTTTTGGAAGAATGAGATACCACCAAATGCTAAGCCTGCTACGCGTTCACCGGTTTTCACTTCACCGTAGTCCACCGCTTCCACAATGGCAGACCAGAAGACTGGCGCATGCAGATCCACGACAAATGACAGCAGGAAGTACAATACAAACGCGGTCACCACATCATCAGGGCCGCCGACCATAAAGAACATCAGCGCACTGATCACACCAACGGCCATTTGGCTGTAGCGGAACAGTTTCAGTTTACAGTAGCGTTTGGTGATCCAAGTAGAGGCGACCATTGCCAGAATCGCGGCGATAACCCCAGTGCCTAAGAACATGCCTTTATCGGTGTTCAGGTAATATTGTGCGTAGTAGATCGCGATAGAGTTACGGATTACGTAGCCCACAGTTCCCAACAAACACACGCCACAAAGGATCATCATCTGGTCGTTTCGGAACAGATGCTTCATTTGGCTGGTAATCGGTTTAGGGTCAACATGGTGTTCTAAACGTTCTTTGGTCGAGAAGAAGCAGAACATCAGCAGCGCGATTCCCAACAGCGCCATAATGCCCATCGCCACTTTGTAGCCTAGCGCTTTGTCACCGTCCCAAATTGGCGAGTCCGCCAGTTTTGGTACCACAATAGAGACCAAGAACGCCGCAATTTTTGCGAAGAATAAGCGATAACCGTTGGCAGACAAACGTTCTTTAGGATCGTCGGTCAACACCCCAATTAATGAGATGTACGGAATGGTCACCCCGGTAAACATCAAGGTTACCAGCGTGTAAGTTGCGTAGGCGTACGCCAGTTTCAGGTTGTAATCAAAGTCCGGCGTACTGAACGTCAAGAAGATTGAAATACCAAAAGGAACTGAGAGGAACAGCAGATAAGGACGATACCGTCCCCAGCGCGTAGTGACTTTATCAGTCACCATGCCCATTAACGGGTCAGCGATACCATCTAAAATACGTACAATCAAAAACATTAAACCCATGTCGGTGGGTTTAAGACCAAAAATATCGGTATAAAAGAAAGAGATAATCAGGAAAAATGACGATATCACGACGTTAACCGCCATGTCACCGGCACCAAAACCGACTTTCTCAAACGTTGACAACTTGAACGAACTCATGATTTCTCTTCCATTCCAATTATGTCCAAGGGCAGGCGACTATGGAGCAACCCCATCAGTGTTACTGCCACTCCCCGGCATTCATCTACTGCTACTGAAATCTAGCAGAAACAGAGAAGCGATAGAATAGTTAAATACTATTATCATACCAATGATATGACAATGATTTCCTCAGCCCATGAGATGGGTTTGCAACAGTGTTCACATATCAGAAAACTGCCATTTGGTGGGGGTTAAATCTAACAGGAATGCCGACGGTTGCCGAGTAATAAAAAACCCCGCAGCAGTGCGGGGTTTTTCAGATTTGAGCTAGGTCATCATTACATTGAGTAACGAATACCTAAACCGAAGGTGCGGCTATAGATAGAATTACTGAAGTTGAATACATCTTGGTCTTCATAGTATTGCTGGAACATTTCATTGGTGATGTTAGTTGCATCAAAGGTCACCACCAAGTCGTCAGTAACGTTATAGCTGAACTGGAAGTCCAAGCTCTGCTCTGGACGACGATATACACCACGTGGGTTTGCAAACAACGGCGCTTCATAAGCATTTAAGAATGCATCACGCCATACATAAGACAAACGCGCACTGTAATCTTCTTTTTCATAAATCAATACGGCACTGTATGAAGACTTAGACACGCCAAATACATCTCGAGTGGTATAACCGGTCAACGCACCTAATTCATCATAGTTAGGTAGGTCTTGGGATGAATCCAAGAACGTACCGCTTGCTTGGATACCAAAACCGTCTAGCCATGCTGGCACGTTTTCTAGGAAGTAAACGGCGCCGATTTCATAACCTTTCAATACCCCGTTAGAGGAGTTATCTGGCATGGTTACAATATAGGTTTCGTCATTGAACACCATACGACGCAGTGAGCTGTATACAAAGCCCTGAATATCACGGTAGAAGTAAGTACCATAAACTGAGCTACCTTCACCGAAATAGTATTCCAACGATAGGTCGTAGTTCTTAGATTCTACAGGTTTCAGATTAGCGTTACCGGCTGAACCAGTGCCATAGCCGATGTTAGTTACATCTGGAGACAAAAGAACATAGCTGTTCATCTGATCAAATTCAGGGCGGCGCAATGTCTCAGTATAAGCAAAGCGTAGTTGCAGGTCGTCGGTCAGATAATAGCGCGCAACCAAGTTAGGCAAAAATTTGCTACTGCTGTTAGTCACGTTTTGCAGTTCACCCGTGCCATCAACATCGAAGAAACCCAAATCTGCATCTGCCTTGCTATAACGCAGACCAATTTGACCATCAAGACGTTTACCAAACAGCGTTGTCTCAAAATCTGATTGGGCATACAAGGCCCAAGAGGTTTGTTCAACGTCGAAGGTTTGCGCGAGTTCTAAATCGGAAGAACCTGTAAAGCCATACAAGTCACGATACGCATCACGATTAGCCCACAACTCATAACCATTAATAGTTACCCATGAAGTAGGAATATCAGCTTCGCCATCGAAGAAGTTGCTATTGGTATGCAGCATGCTTGGGTCAAGTGCTGCCAAGCTCTGCTGATTATAACCTTCCTTCGTGCGAGTATAAGCCTCAGAGGTACGACGGTCATAGCGCAGACCTGCTTTAGCCTTGGTGAAAATGCCCCAATCGAGGTAAACATCGGCATCTAAGGTAAAGGTCAACGCATCACCTTTAGATTTATTACCCCGGTCGTACATTTGAGCTGTGTTCCACATAGCAGGATCTGCTACGTCAACAGTCTCACCACCTTCCCCTGTCAGTACGCCCCATGAAGGCACCCCGTCTTTATCGTTAAAATCAACTTCTACATACGGCAGTACGGTGTCGGTGCGCATTGCCAAGAAATCACTTTTAAATTCACTGGTTTGATAAACTACTTCAGACTTAAGGGTAGTGTTATCACCAAGATCCCATTTGCCGCCCAAGGCAAACATATAGCTATCCGTTTGGTTCTTAGTCAGGTCACCAGAAGTGAATGAGTAAGGGTTCCCTAATCCACGAGACTTAATAACGTTAGTCCCTTCATAGAACTCTGGCGCCGCGGCAGGTAGGTTGCCCCACCAGTCAACGAACGAGAACAAAATATTGTTGAAACTTTCGTTGCGATAACCGTTGTAGAAAGCTTCAAATACGTACTCAGAACTATCATTTGGTGCCCATTGTAATGATAAGTTCAGCGCTGGACGTTCGCGTTTACCAGTGTAGTCACTTTGGAAGATCGCATCACGAGACATCACATATTCAACTTCCTCACCAGTGCCGACCTGAGTAATGGTTGAGCCTGGGGCTGTTGATAAGCCACGTTCTAACCCCGGTTGCCAATCGTAACCATCAAGGAACATACGTTCTAGGTTATCGGCACGGAAAGGAACTACAGCACCAGGCGTTAAGTTCTGGTCACGATAGTTGGTACGGGCATAAGAAACGTTCAACAAGGCACCTACTTCACCGATTGAGCTATCCCAACGGTTACTGATCAAGGCACTGACGATTGGGTCAGTTTTTTCTGCTTGGTCTTGATAAACGCCACGCGCGTTCATCACAAATTTTGAACCTTCAAAGTTAAATGGACGTTGAGTACGTACATCTAACTGACCAGCAATACCACTTTCCAACTGGCTGGCAGAGCGTGTTTTATAAACTTCTACGGTTTCAAGCAGTGCAGCAGGAATGTCAGCAACCTGAAGCATGCGGCCGGCAGCAGTAAACATTTCGCGACCGTTAATGGTCGTGGTCACGTCTGTTAAACCGCGGATGGTGACATTGTTAACTTCGCCAGAAGCACGGTCAGTTACCTGCACACCGGTTACACGTTGCAATGCTTCAACTACGTTGTTGTCTGGGAATTTACCGATATCTTCGGCAACGATGGCGTCAACAACTTGCACGTTTTGACGCTTAAGGTTTACGGCTTTGTTCAAACTGCTACGAATACCGACAACCTGGATAACCTCCATATCATCAGTGGCTTGTTGTTCTTTGGTCGCTGCATCATTCTCAGCTGCAAACGCAACTTGACTAGACAACGCCAACAAAACAGCACTCGCTAGATAGGTCTGCTTAAACATCTGTTTGTTCTCCGGTAGTTATTATATGTGCCGGTAAGCCTTCAACCTCTCAATCCAACTTCCCGGTTATATCCCTTTCTCTTGCCGCTGCTAGTTGCCCCCAACGAAAGCCACAAGAGTTAAGATTATGTTATTCGAGTAAAATATTATTGTATGATTATTAGACTGTCAACGTTGCCGATCTCAATAGTTGATCGCAGATCGCACTTTGAATGGAAATTCTAAAACTCACACAAAAACAATAATATCCACATGTTTTATAAAGAAAATTTTTACACGAACTCAGATGCACAGAGGGAAAAATCAATCCATTAGACTAAGGTCTACACAACACTACGCTGTCATCGCCACCGGCATAAAAACATTAACATTTAATCAACATTCATTGATATTTCAGCACTTTTAGCCTGTAGATATTTGCGCTACAAAAATACAGTTTTCCTTTAATAACAAATAATTAAGATTAAATTCAGTATTGAAGATGATGCGATATAATGGTCAGAAAGCGTCCCAATTGGGTGGTCGAGGCAAGTGATACTTGCATTCTAAGAGTGTTAGCCAGATCAAACTTGCTTAACTCTTCATCTAATACTAATGCCTAATACTGTGCAGTTATCTATCCAAACGGAAAGCTAGATTTACAGCGAATGTTGCCATTAACGCCGCGCAAATTTCCGCATTTGTCACATCCCTTTTCGACAAAAAAGAGAGCACAACTGCGCAGCAGTGTGCTCTCTTTTTTGTGACGAGTTTAAGTGACTATCTTCAGTAACTAGATCCAGTATCTAGAGCCAGTCACTAACGTCAAACGTCTTAGAAGCTGTAACGTACCCCAAAGGCAAACGTGCGGCTGTATAAGCCAGTGCCATAGTTGTACATGTCTTCATATTCATAGTAGGACTGGAACAGTTCGTTGGTGATATTCGTGGCATCGAAGGTCACCACCAAGTCATCGGTCACGTTATAGCTTAGCGATAAATCTAAGCTCTTCTCTGGACGACGGTAGATACCACGAGGGCTGGCGAAGGTGGTGCCATCGTAGCCCGCCAAGAAAGCATCACGCCATACATAAGACAAACGCGCACTAAACGATTCTTTATCGTAAATCAGCACTGCACTGTACGACTTGTCAGACACGCCGAACATATCGCGGGTGTTGTAGCCGAGTAGTTCACCGGTCTCAGTATTAAACTGCGGAATATCTTGCGATGAATCTAAGAAGGTTGCGCTCAACTGAGTACCGATACCATCTAACCAGCTTGGCAAACCTTCTGGGAAGTAAACCGCCCCCAGCTCATAACCTTCTAGCTTACCGTTTGAGGTGTTACCTGGACGGCGCACAATATAGTCATACGCTTCAGTTTCACCCGGCTCAATATGATCGCGCTCCAACACCAATGAGTCATAGGTAAAGCCGTTAATATCACGACTGAACCAAGTGCCATAAACAGAGCTACCATTGCCGAAATAGTACTCTAAAGACAGGTCATAGTTTTTAGACTCAACTGGTTGCAGATCGGGGTTACCGCCCGCAGCGTTACCACGTGTTTCAGTTTGGTTAGTACCACCGGCTAAGTTTTTGGTGTATACCACGTTCGGGTTCAATTGGTTGAACTCAGGTTGGCGTAGCGTTTGGGTGTAAGCAAAACGCGCCACCAAATCATCGGTCAACCACAAACGGGCGATAAAGTTAGGCAGGAATTTATCATTGCTGCCGCTGCCGGTATCAGTGGCGGTAAGCACATTGGCTTCATTTGGAAGATCACTTTCATAGCGCATAAACTTCAAGTCGTTTTCGGTGCGGGTATAACGCACACCAATTTGACCATCGACACGTTTACCCAGCAGCTCAGTTTCATAGTCAGATTGGAAATAAGCTTCGTAGGTTTTTTCAGTGATATCGAACACTTTACGCAGCGCTAACTTATCCGCTGGCAAACCGAAGAATTCACGGTAATAAGCGCGATTAGCAAATAGGCTTGGGCCATGAGGCACAATCCAGCTGGTTGGCACATCACCTTCACCATCAAAGAAGTATGGATTGGCGTACGCCAACTCATCACTCAGCTGTTCGCCATCATGGTGAATATAGTTGCCGTTATCCACACCGCGAGTTTTGGTGGTTGCGCCACGGTTTTCGTAACGAATACCAAACTTGGCTTTGGTGAAGATGCTGTAATCGAGGTAATAGTCACCATCTAAGGTGAACTGAATTGAATCGCCTTGATCTTCGCCACCATTGTCGTACAAGGTGCCGTAATTCCACTGAGTTTGGGTCAAGTCAACGCGAGTCGCGTAGTCATTTTCCACAATCGCCCAACTTGGAATACCGCTACCATCATTAAAGTCGACTGCGACGTTTGGTAGGCCGATGGCATTAGCACGCATTGCGATAAAGTCAGTTTTGAACTTACTGGTTTGATACACCAGTTCAGACTTCAACTGCAGATCGGAAGAGATATCCCACTTGCCACCCAAAGCGAACACATAGCTATCGGTACTTTGTTTGGAATAGTCGCCAGAACTCCAAGCGGCAGGATTGGCGACAATACGAGATTTCACCACGTTAGTGCCATCGTAGAATTCCATTGGCGCATCATAGTCGAGGTTGCCCCACCAATCGGCATAGCTGAACAACATCGAGTTAAAGCTTTCGTTGCGATAACCGTTGTAGAAGGCTTCAAACAGATATTCTGAGGTATCGTTCGGCGCCCATTGCAGCGACAGGTTAACCGCGGGGCGATCACGCTTGCCGGTGTAGTCGTTTTGGAACACGGCATCGCGCGACAAAATGTACGGCACGCCTTGTTGGTAAACGTTGCCATCACCATCGGTTAAATCAAAGGTAGGCAACTCACCATTCGCGCCCAGTTGAAACGGCACGCCGTTATCCAATCCCATTGGCCAACCGCTAAACATCCGCTCATATTGGGTGCCAAAACCATGTTCACCCGCAGTCCCTGCGTAGAAAGGTACAACCGCACCTGATGTGACGTTTTGGTCACGATAGTTTGAACGGGTATAAGAGACGTTCAACAAGGCACCGACTTCACCAATGGATGAATCCCAACGATTGCTCAGTAGCGCACTTAGTGAAGGATCGGTTTTATCTGCTTGATCTGAGTAAACGCCGCGCGCGTTGACCACCACTTTAGCGCCATCGAAGTTAAATGGGCGATGGGTACGAATATCAATTTGGCCGGCCAAACCGCTGGCTAACTGACTGGCGCTACGGGTTTTGAACACTTCAACGCTTTCCAGCAGTGATGCTGGAATATCGGCAACAGCCACCTGCTGCCCTGCCGCAGTAAACATTTTGCGGCCGTTGACTGTAGTGGTGACGTCAGTCAAACCACGAATACTCACGGTATTCACTTCACCCGAGGCACGGTCAGTTACCTGCACCCCAGTGACCCGTTGCAGCGCTTCAACTACGTTGTTATCGGGGAATTTACCGATATCTTCGGCGACGATCGCATCAACCACCTGCACGTTTTGGCGCTTAAGGTTAACGGACTTATTAAGACTGCTACGAATACCGACCACTTGGATCACTTCGATATCGTCGGCGGCAGCTTGTTGAGTAGCTGCGTCAGCGGCGGCATCTTCCGCTGCATAAACGGCTTGGCTGCTGATCGCTAAAAAAATAGCGCTGGCCAATGTGGTGTGTTTAAACATCATTATTTGTCTCCGGTAGTTTTTATATCAACACCGGCAATCCCTTTCAGACACCCAATTAAGACTACCGGTATCTCTTAAACCTTCCCTGACAATTCTTTTGCCAATCGTTATTTAAAACCGATTTTGTAATTTTAATAAACAAAGGAACCTCAGTGACAAAAATCATATTGTATGATCATTAGTGAGTCAACGCCGGCTAATGGGGAGATTATTCAATATCGATCCCAGCTCTCACTTTTAGATCACTTAAATAATTTACGCGAAAGATATTTATTTAACTATATGTTTATATTGACTTTATAGCTCATATAAACCATAAATCTTAGATGTTAAATTCCAATCTTAAACAGATCAAATTTAACGTTGCAATAACAACTGCCGATATTTCATCCACAATCACAAACAACGCCACATGTAATTAAATTAACAATTTGGTAATAAAAATAAATTCAGCTGATAAAGTGAGCAACTTGCTTTCTATTTAAATCCCCCGATAACTCACTATCCAGATTGAAATATCTAAGGCTAACCGAGTCGCTTTATTAGCCCTAATGACACTGCCGAATAATCATGAGCATTTAACCAGCGCTCATCTCAAGCACCATGGCAGACATCCGCCAATAATTCGCATACCAAAAGCCATGAATGTGGCAGATTGGCCACAGCGCAATTGAGCAGCATCAGAAAAGAAGCTCAGATAACAGCGTGAAACCAACGCGCGAGGTAAACGATCAGTGGAACACTCAGCGATAGGGAAAATAAAAAGCCCCGAGGAATCTCGAGGCTTAGAAACATCGTTAAAACATTATCACGCTTGCTTAGAAGCTATAACGCATACCCAGTGAGAAAGTACGGGTGTAGATGTTGTTGGTACGGTTAAACAGGGTTGAATCTTCATAGTACTCTTGATAGATGTCATCCAGAATATTGGTGGCATCAAAGGTCACTACGAGATCATCACTCACGTTATAGCTCATTTGGAAGTCTAAGCTCTGTTCAGGCTTACGATAGATACCGCGAGGCATCGCAAAGCTCTTCGCATCGTAGCTGTTCAAGAACTTATCACGCCAAGTGTACGACAGACGGGTACTAAACACGTCTTTATCGTAAATCAACACTGCACTGTAAGAGCTCTTAGAAACTCCAAACAGTTCACGAGTCGTTGAACCAATTTGTTCACCGCTGTTTGCATCAAACTCTGGAATATCTTGCTCAGAGTCGAGGAAGGTTGCACTCAATTGCGCACCTAAACCATCCAAATAGCTAGGCAGATTTTCTGGGAAGTAGATAGAACCCACTTCATAACCAGTCAACTTACCGTTTGAGGTGTTGGCGGGTTGGCTCAGAATGTAGTTCTTAACTTCACCATCAACTTCACGGCTGATCATCCGTGATGAACTGAAGACGAAACCATCAATATCACGGCGGAAGTAGGTACCATAAACTGACGAACCAGAACCGAAGTAGTACTCCAATGAGAAGTCATAGTTCTTCGACGTGGTTGGTTTCAGATTTGGGTTACCACTCGACGCTTGACCAAAGCCAAGGTCAGTCAAATCTTCGGTGTAGCCTACCGCAGTACTGAAATCACCAAATGCTGGACGACGAATGGTTTCAGAGTACGCCAAACGTGCGACCACATCATCGGTCAACCAGTAACGTAACATCAGGTTCGGCATCAATTTAGAGCTGCTGTTGTCACCTGAGCTTGGGTCGATGTAATAATCACCGCCTTCTGCAGCACTATATTTCTTACGTTCACCAAAGTTCATCTCGGCTTTGGCGTGTTCATAACGTAAACCAATCTGACCATCTAGGGTCTTACCAAACAGCTGAGTTTCAAAATCACTCTGAATATAAGCGTCATAGGATTTTTCGCTGATATCATAGTTTTGGTACATCGCCAACGCGGCAGGATTGGCTTCGTAGAGCGCTTCGATTTCGCTGCGATGTGAATAGAGGTAGTTACCATCAGGCAGAATCCACTCTGTTGGTACATCGCCGCGACCTTCATAGAAACCGCTTACGGTGGTGAACATGTCAGGGTCAAGGTCGGTATACGCGATATTTTTCGCTAATGAGCCAGCATCATACAGATTGTGTTTAGCACCACGATCTTCATAACGCACACCAAATTTCATCTTGGTGAAGATGCCCCAATCGAGATAGTAATCACCGTCTAAGGTCCAAGCGACAGAATCACCTTCATCCTTAGTACCGCTGTCATACAGCTCTGCAGTTTGCCACAAGGCCGCTTGGGTGATATCAGATTCATCAATAGCTGTGCTTGGGTCATCCAAATAGCTCCATGCAGGAACGCCACCGCTTGAAGCGTTATAGTCGATATCTACACCGTAAAAACGCCCTGCATTGGCACTGATACCACGCATCGCGAGGAAGTTAGATTTGTAGGTACTGGTTTGATAAACCACTTCTGATTTCAGCGATACATCACCCAATTCCCATTTACCGCCCAGCGCAAATACGTAGCTGTCGGTTGAGTTATGGCTGTGGTCAGCACTGCTAAAACCACCCACATTGTAAGAAGTTCGCGACTTGACTACGTTGGTGCCGTCATACAATTCAATCCCGTTGGCAACCACTTGGTCCCAATTGGCATTACTATCGACGTTACTGAACAACATAGAGTTAGCGCTATCGTTGCGATAACCGTTGTAGAACGCTTCAAACAGATACTCAGAAGTATCGGTTGGTGCCCATTGCAGTGACAGGTTCAATGCTGGACGAGTACGTTCACCAGAGTTGCTATTTTGGAATACCGCATCACGCATCAACAAATAAGGAACACCCGTACCATCAGTGGTGGTCGCCCCGTAGGTGGTGTCCATGCCGTGTGCCAAACCGCGCGTCCAATATGCATCGCTAATTTGGTGGCCGTCTTCTGCTGAATAAGGCAGTGACGCACCTGGCGCCACACTTTGGTCGTTATAATTGGTTCGGATATATGAAACGTTTAACAGTGCACCAACTTCACCGAGGCTGGTGTCCCAGCGGTTACTGGCTAAGGCACTGAAAGCCGGATCGATTTTGTCTGGCTGATCAGAGTACACGCCTTTGGCAGCCATGCTGACTTTGCTGCCTTCAAAATCAAATGGACGATGGGTGCGGATATCAATTTGTCCAGCAATACCGCTACCGACTTGAGATGATGAACGGGTTTTAAAGACTTCAACACTACCCAGCAACGCCGCAGGTACGTCAGCAATCGCCACTTGGCGGCCTGCTGCGGTAAAGATTTGGCGACCGTTGACTGTGGTCGTTACATCGGTCAAACCACGAATACTGACGGTGTTCACTTCACCAGAAGCGCGGTCAGTAACTTGCACGCCGGTCACGCGTTGCAAAGCTTCGACTACGTTGTTATCTGGAAACTTACCTACGTCTTCCGCCACAATGGCATCAACCACTTGCACGTTTTGACGCTTGAGGTTGACTGACTTGTTCAAACTGCTACGAATACCGACGACCTGAATCACTTCGATATCTTCAGCACTGGTGGCTTGTTGTTCCGCGGTCGCGGTTTGTTGTGCTTCTGGTAGTTCATCTTCTGCAGCGTATAGCGCATGACTCGTCAAGGCCACAAAGATGGCACTTGCCAGATATGTTTGCTTAAACATCTGTTTCATCTCCGGTAGTTTCGTTACCGCCCGCTTCTCAACACCCCTGAAACGTGCGGTCTTAATATCCATATTTCTAGTCTTTACATTTCCCCAAACGCTCGACGACAAAATATAGAATCAATGGTCAAATTAAATCATATTGTATGACTTATGTTAGTTCAACTAATAAACATAGATTTACGCAAGCTAGATCTCACTTTTATAAATATGTTGCGTAAATCGATAAAGACCGCAAATCTAGCAGGTTAAAATAATAAATCGATAAAATATCAATTAGTTGTATATATTTTCAGCGTCAAAAAAATCGTACGACAGCGGGGTTTAATGCAAGTTGCACTCGCTATCCATCAGCTGCGGTTTTGTCAATTTGCCTAATTTTCTGCGTTAATCGCCTCAGCAAAACCAGTGAGGTGCATAACAAAAATTAGAGCTGGGTACACAAACTACTACTTTTGGGACTATTTTTATACTACTGTCGTATTGTATGATAAAATGGCTTTTGGCATTTTAAGACAAAATAACTATCAAGTGATTAACCAAAAGGATTGATTCTTATGGTATTTCAACGCTCACTCGTGTCGTTGGGGATAGTACTAGCACTGGCATCCTGTGGGGGGAATGACAGTGACCACGGTACAAATGACACAAATACATTTGCAGTTCCAGATCCCGTTACCGTAGCTGATCCCACCCTTGCGGGTGAAGTAAGTTACACCAATGTCTCTGTGCACGACCCTTCAATTATTAAAGACACAGATGGCACCTACTATGTATTTGGCTCTCACCTGGCCTATGCAAAATCCACTGACCTGATGAACTGGGAACAGTTGTCTCGTGACGGTGTTGCCAGCAGCACGTTGTTCCAAGATTCATACGCAGCGCAAGTGCCAGAGGGGCTTGACTGGGTCGGTGGCTATGTTGGTTCTTGGGCGCCAGACGTCAAAATACTTGGCGATGGTAAATACCATTTCTTCTTTGATCACTGTGCTGGTAACGGTGCAGATGGTAGCGCCTGTTGGCGTCGTTCCTATCTGGGTGTAGCCACCGCAGATAGCATCACTGGCCCTTATACCAGTGAAGGCATTTTCCTCTACTCTGACCAACGTGCCGATGAAGAGGATAAACTGCCCGATGGCGCAACAGCACCTTATAATGGTGCGACCAATCCTAACGCCATTGACCCAGCGGTATTTAACGATGCCGACGGCGGCCTGTGGATGACCTATGGTTCTTACTCAGGTGGTATTTTTGTCCTGCAGTTAGATCCTGACACAGGTAAGCCACTGCCAGGCCAAGGCTTTGGTACCCACGTGGTCGGCGGTAACTTTGAGCCAGTAGAAGGTTCCTATGTTATCTACAGCCCTGAAACTAAGTACTACTACATGTTTATGTCATTCGCCGGCTTCGACCAAAACGGCGGTTATAACATTCGTGTAGCACGTGCAACCTCACCGAATGGCCCTTACTTGGATGCCAAAGGTCAGGACATGGTGGAAGCTGCGATTGCTGGTCCAGATAACCTTGAGCTGCTTGGCGACTATGGTGTGAAACTGATGGGTGGTTTCCTGTTTGACGCCAATACAGGTGATGCAGGTACTGACCACGGTTATATGTCTCCAGGGCACAACTCTGCGTTCTACGATGCTGAAACTGGCAAATACTTCTTAGTGTTCCACACCCGCTTCCCTGGTCGCGGTGAAGGCCATGAAGTACGCGTGCATGAAATGTTCATGAATGCCGACGGTTGGCTCGTTGCTTCGCCACACCGTTATGCGCCAATCAGCGGCGACAATGTGGTGGATGAAATCGATGTTACTGGCTCGTACCAGTTCATTGACCAGAGCAATGACAACAATAAAACGGTGCATAGCTCTAGCTATATCACCCTCAAGCGCACTTGGACCAACCGTGGTGATGTGACTGGCGCCTACACAGGTCGCTATGAAACTGATGACGACCACCATATCACCCTGACGTTGGATGGCTTAGGCACCTACGAAGGTGTGGTTGAATGGCAATACAACGACAATATTGGCCAGTTAGTGCCAGTATTTACTGCGATTTCAACTGATGGTGCGACTGTCTGGGGCTCTAAACTGCCCGTCAGCGATACCGCACAAGCAATCAGCAACATTGCTGCAGCAATCAACCTGCCAGAAAGCACAACCACTAACTTAGATTTAGTGACCATGGGTACCATGGGCGCGACTATTAGCTGGTCATCTTCAAACCCAGCGATTGTAAGCGCCAATGGCAGCGTGGTTCGTCCAGCGCCAGGTAGCGGTGATGCAACCGTCACCTTGACTGCATCAATCACCCTGAATGGTCAAACCGTTACTCATGAGTACACGGTGACTATCCCTGCTCGCTACGAATACAACCGCGTAGCCAACTACAGCTTCGATGGTAGCTTAAGTGACAGTTTAGCCAACAAAGCTGATGGTACTTATGTACTGCAAGCCATGGCAGCTGCTGAAGGCACACCTAGCTTCGCTGCAGGTCAAGAAGGACAAGCGCTGGCACTGGATGGTACTTACGGTATCAAACTGCCTGATGGCCTGATTGATAGCTACGAATACACTGTGTCTTTGTGGATGAAAGGTAACGCCTTCACCACTCACACGCCTGTATTCTATGCTGCAAAAACCAATAGCTCTTGGGCAAGCTTAGTACCACGTGCTTGGGACTCTAACATCATGGTGTGGAGTAACAACGATGGTGCTTGGTATGACGGTAGAACCATGCAGCCAGCAACCGCTGGTCAATGGACGCACTTAGCCTACTCTGTTAACCACGGTGTGATTAAGATCTATGTTGATGGTGAAGAGCGCTACTCAGGCGGTAACTTCCCAGATCTTTACACCAATGTAGCAGGCACATTTGCTTTGGGTGTTAACTTCTTTGCTGATGCACCGTTTAACGGCGATGTTGATGAACTGAAGATCTACGATGCCGCATTAAGTGCTGCCGAGATCAAAGCGCTGGATATCGACCACTTGGACGCAGCTGCATTGCTACAATCAGCGGTTGAGCAACTGGATTTGGGTGACACGACTGCAGTGACTGAGAACCTAAATCTGGCCGCGTTTGGCCCATATGCATCACAAGTGAGTTGGGTATCAGCTAACCCTTCATTGGTTTCGAATGGCGGTATCGTCACTCGTCCAACGGAAGCACAAGGCGACCAAACCACCACGTTAACGGCCACGATTACACTGGCTGGCGCAACGGCGACCAAAGAGTTCACCGTAACGGTACGTTCAATGGCAGCACCTACGCCACTGGCTGAGTTCAACTTTGATGCGGATGACTTGTCAGATGCACAAGGCAACTTTGCTGCGGGCAGTGTGACTGGCGCGTTGATTGGAACCACTGGCGGCGCAGTAACTTATGCTGACGGTGCTGTCGGTCATGCCTTGGTACTGGATGGTAGCTCAGGCGTACAACTGCCAAACAACATTCTGGATGACAACACCTACAGTATTTCACTGTGGCTGAATCCGAAAGAGTTGAGCATGTACACCACCGCACTGTTTGGTTATGCCTCAAACAACAGCTGGATCAGTATCCTGCCTAACGGTAACTCCGCAGTGGGTGGTAATACCATGGTGTGGTCAGGTAACGCTTGGTATGACGCAGGCACTACAGGTCAAATCCCTGTGGATACTTGGTCACATCTGGTGATGGTACTGAATGGCGGCAGCTTGAAGATCTATGTTAACGGTGAAGAGCAGTTCTCTGGCACTGGCTTCCCTAACATCTTCGGCAACGCAGCATCCCCTGGCTTCGCCTTGGGTGTGAACTTCTGGGATACCCCATACAAAGGGATGATCGACGAAGTGCAGTTCTTTGATAACGCCATTAGCGCTGACGATGTGCAGCTGCTCTATCGCGAAGGTCTGAACTAAACTTTAGTCGTAAGCCAAAAAGCCATGCCGTTCGGCATGGCTTTTTTGTCTTTGAAAGCAACACACTAGCAAGCTGTGTAAGGGATCACAGTTAACTGCACTCAGCTCACGAACCACCACCGCAACCGTTGACATTTGCCGCTATTTCCCAATAATTGTATTACAATAATATTTACCCAGAAAAGTTGCAGCGTAGTTGTGCGGGGGAATGACAGACACTACTGCCTGTGAACATTTGCATAAGCCAAAGGAATCATAATGCGCAAAACATTACCTTTTTTGATTGCCTCAGCCTTGCTTACTAGCACCGCTGTACAGGCTCAAAATCCGCTGTTTAATGATGTTTTCACTGCAGACCCCGCAGCCTTGGTTGATGGCGATACCGTCTATCTCTACACCGGCCACGATGAAGCCCCTAACAACAACGTGTTCTTTGAAATGCACGATTGGTTAGCCTTCTCCAGTAAAGATATGAAAACTTGGACCCCACATGGTCCAATCATGAAAGCGATTGATTTTAAATGGGCGACTGGCCAAGCATGGGCAGCGCACATGATCAAACGCAACAACAAATACTATTTCTTTGTGACTGTACGTCACGATGAAACCCATCCTGGCTTTGCCGTGGGTGTGGCGGTGGCTGACTCGCCACTTGGCCCGTTCAAAGATGCGATTGGCCATGCACTGATCACCAACGACATGACCACTCAAACCAAGAACGATTGGGACGATATCGACCCAGCCATCTTCATCGATGATGACGGCCAAGCCTATATGTTCTTCGGTAACTTAGTACCAAAATACGTCAAGCTGAAAGAGAACATGATTGAGCTTGATGGCGAGATCAAAGTGGTCGACGTACCGAACTACACCGAAGCATCATGGGTGCATAAAAAAGGCGATAACTACTACTACTCATATGCCTGTGAGTTCCCAGAGAAAATCTGTTACGCCATGAGCAAAAACATCAATGGCCCATGGGAATACAAAGGCATTTTGAACGAGATCGCCGGTAACAGTGAAACCAATCACCAGTCGATTATCGACTTTAAAGGCCAAGGTTACTTTATCTACCACAACGGCTCAGTACCGCCGTTGAATGGTCAAGAAAGTGGTGGTCGTTTCCGTCGCTCAGTGTGTGTCGATGAGTTGAACTACAACCCAGACGGCACCATCAAGCGCATCATCATGACCAGCGAAGGTATTCAGTAACCATAAGGACTTGGCCCATGACCCAGATTAAACCCAAATTACTCGCGTTAGCTGTCGCGGCATTATTACCAGTAATGGCACAAGCCCATCAGGTCAGCATTCAAGTGGATGCCAGCCAACAAGGGCCGGTGATCAACCGCGATATCTACGGCCAATTTGCCGAGCATTTAGGCCATGGGATTTATGGCGGTTTATGGGTCGGTAAAGACTCAACTATTCCAAACACCAAAGGCTTTCGTAACGACGTACTGCAAGCGCTAAAAGCGATCAAGGTGCCGTTAGTGCGTTGGCCCGGTGGCTGTTTTGCCGATGAATATCATTGGCGTGAAGGGATCGGTGCCCAGAATGAGCGACCAACTAAAGTGAATACCCACTGGGGCGGCGTTGAAGAAACCAACGCTGTGGGCACTCACGAATTTTTTGACTTGGTCGAATTGCTGGGCGCCGAAGCCTACATCAACGGTAACTTAGGCACAGGTACGCCACAGGAGATGGCCGAGTGGTTGGAGTATATGACCTCCGACAAAAACTCCAGCCTCGCCAATGAGCGCCGCGCCAATGGCCGTGAAGCACCGTTTGAAATCGCCTACTTTGGCGTGGGTAACGAAGCCTGGGGCTGCGGTGGCAATATGCGTCCTGAGTACTACTCAGATCTGTATCGTCACTACGCCACCTTCTTAAAAACCCCGCCGGGCAAAATGCCTAAATTGGTGGCCAGCGGTGGTGATACCTCAGATACCAAATGGACTGACGTCCTCAGCAGCCATATTCCGCTGCGAATGATGGACGGCATCAGCTACCATTTTTATACCCTGCCCAAAGACGACTGGCAGGATAAAGGCGATGCCTTGAACTTCAGCGAACATGAGTGGTTTACCACCATGGAACGCACCTATCGCATGGAAAAATACGTGACCGACAACATCGCCAAACTGGACAAAAACGATCCAGACGGCAAGCTCGGTTTCTACGTGGATGAATGGGGCACTTGGTTTAACCCAGAGCCCGGCCGTGAACCCGGCTTCCTCTACCAACAAAACTCCATGCGTGATGCGGTGGTTGCCGCGGTCAACTTCAACATCTTCCATGAGCATGCTGATCGCGTCCGTATGACCAGTATCGCCCAGATGGTGAACGTGCTGCAGGCGATGATCCTCACCGACGACGACAAAATGGTACTAACACCGACCTACCATGTGTATGACATGTACAAGGTGTTCCAAGATGCCACCAGCATTCCATTCACTATCAAGGCGGATAAATACGCCGAAGAGGGTAAGAGTGTGCCTGCGGTGACAGCATCTGTGGCCAAAGGTACTGATGGCAAACTTTATCTGGCACTGGTCAACTTAGATCCGTCTGAGTCAGCCAGCGTCAAACTCGCACTTAAAGGTGTCAAAGCCAGCAAAGCGGTCGGACAAATCCTTACCGCCGACAAAATGGATGCCCATAACAGCTTTGATAAACCTTCGCAGGTAAAACCTGCCCGTTACAGTTCTTCCCTGGATGAGCTTTCACTGCCAGCTAAATCAGTGGTGGTGGCCGAGCTTATCCCCTAAAACTTAGTGTCCGCATTGCCGAAAGGGTCGGGGAATCGTTTGATTCCCCATTTTTTTGGCCAAATTTAGCCGCTGTTACTCATGAGTTGGCCTTGGTGGACGCCACGACAGGTTACCTTGCAATTACTGTCCCGCTGGCGGTTGCCACAACTCCACTTTATTGCCATCGCAATCGAGCACCCAACCAAATTTGCCAAATTCTGATGACTCAGTTTCATCCAGCACCTCACAGCCTTCAGCACGCAGTGCCGCCAGTAGTTGCTCCAGATCCGCAACCCGAAAGTTGAGCATAAACGGCACATTGCTCGGCGCCATTTTGTCAGAATCAGCCGCAAACACACTCCAGATGGTCATGCCCGGCGCACTGCCCTCGCCGCCCCACTGAAATACCGCCCCGCCCCAATCGGCCACATCTAAGCCAAGATGATCGCGATACCAGTTAGCGATCCGCTGCGGATCGGCCGATTTAAAGAAAATACCGCCAATTCCTGTTACCCGTTGCATAGCATCGCCTCCATGATGTTTAAGACGCTGTATCTATAATGTTAAAAGCCAGTCTCGATGGTGTTTAAAGCCAGTCTCGATGACGTTTTCAAGTGAGTCTGCCGCGCCCGCCCCACTCATCGGCCAGTCGCCCAGCATTTATCAGCTAAAACTCAAGCTAACGGCCTATCTATAGCATTGCTAAGTCGCTACGCCAATGAGATATGACGCCATTGTCATTGTCATTGTCATTGTCATTGCCATTGCTATTGCTATTGCTATTGCTATTGCTATTGCTATTGTCATCGTCAGAGCAGCGCACGGCGACCAATACTCAATCAAGCCAAACATGGGTGGCGCGGTTGTTCGGCCATCAGCGTTGCCCTGCATGCAATCAATTCTGGCGCACGCGAACACGCAATTATTTGGCCAAAATACTTATGATGAAATCGAGTTAGCGTTAGCCATTGACCCAGTTAGCCCGATACGACAAAGTTAACGCTCCTTTGATGATGCATGGAATAATTTATGGCAATGGATGACTGCGAGTGCATGCAGCCACGTCAGCTTGCGTGTGAAAGCCAAGGCGAATTTATTGGTGTTGATATGAGCAACAGTCGCTACGGCGATGTATGGCGCTATCAATGCCCACAATGCCAGCAACAATGGTTGTTCTACCGCGTAGAATATCCGTCATTCAGCCAATCTGGCCGATGGTTTCGCGCCTTATTGGATGCGTCGCTTGCCCTCGACAGCATTACACCCGCCGATGCCGAAACCCTGCTTAACCGTGCCAGCTACCGCATCGTCGGCGGCAGCTATTATCAGTCAGCTGGCATCGTTATTCGTGGTGAAACTACTCTGCCGTTTGATTAAGCCTGCCGTTTGGTTACAGCTCTCTCCCGTTTGATTAACCAACCTTGCAGGTCAACAACTCAGCACCCAGCCCAATGCCAGCGCGCGGCACAACCACGTTATTGGCACTTTAATCAGCGCCTATTCGGAGTACACTGAATACGAGAATTTGCCCAGCAAACGCGATAGGGAAGCACCATGGTATTGATCGAAATTGTTGTCATCATCATCGTCGGCTTAATCATCTTTAAATTCATTGATGGATACAGCCAACAAAAGGCTGCCGCCAGTGAAATCGCCGAGCAGAATCAGCGCTTGCAACAAGAGTTAGATGATATTAAAGCGCGATTGCGTAACCTTGAGAGTATCGTGATTGATGATGATTTTGATATTAAAAGGAAAATGAAGGATTTATAGCTGCGAACGCAGCTGAGGTTTTGGCTGACGCCAAGGTCTGGTGTTGTTTGAAAGTTGGCACTTTCATCTGCCAACTATTTTATGGCTTGCGCCATACCAAGCTGCGCTTGGCCTTTATGGCTTGCAGCCATTGCAACCTACGGTTGTGAAAGATTTATCACTGCGTGATAGCAAACTTCGTTTGCCAAAGTCGTGGAACTACTCGTTCCACACCAGAGCCAAGGGGCGATGCTCGTCCCTCGCCCCTTGGAACCCCGACGACGCCCCGACGTCGCGAAACGCTACGGCGCTTCTGGTTTGCCATTTTCGCAAATCGCTCTGATTCGGAATCCATTCCTCACCATCGCTTCTCGGTATCCATCCCTCGATTGCTCAATGGCTGCCCAACGCTCCTTCGCCGCGCCCTAAGGAATCCCCTCATAATAGCGAAGTCTTTCAATAAGATAGACACGCATGGAGCGATTTGATCTAATTCATTTCGCCAAAAACCAACTAGAACTACACTCCATGCGTGATGTGACTATCTTACATGATCTTCTTAAGAATCAATGCCCTAAAATTCACCAGAAGCGACTTAATTCATTAATGATTGCTGTGCAATCATTACTTGAAGGACAGCGACTGTCCTTAACCGAGTTAGGACGAAATATTACTGGGCGAGTCGCCGCGAAACATAACATCAAACGCATAGACCGACTGCTTGGAAATCCCGCTTTGCATCAAGAGCGACTCGATATCTATCGTTGGCATGCACACCTTCTTTGTGGCGCCAACCCAATGCCTATAATTCTGGTTGATTGGTCAGATGTGCGAGACAAAGTGCGGCATCTCACCTTGCGGGCATCAGTGAGTTTCGAGGGGCGCTCAGTCATTATTTATGAACGTGTTTTTGCTTCTGCCGACCATAACTCACCAGTGAAAAGTCACGCGCCTTTTATCAAAGAGCTCGCAACAATCCTACCGCCTAACTGTTGTCCGCTGATTGTGACCGATGCAGGCTATGGCAATTCATGGTTTAGAATTATTGAAGCACAAGGATGGTTTTGGCTCGGCCGAGTGCGCGGGCATATCGGCTTTAAACCATTCGGTAGTAAGCAATGGCATAGCAATAAGTCCTTCTATCCATCGGCTAACACTAAAGCTCGCTGTTTGGGTTTTGGTGAGCTAAGCAAACGAAATCCAATTTATGCCACCCTGCATTTATACAAGGCTAATGCTAAAGGCCGTAAAGACGTACGTTCATACACGGCAGGACGTAACCATACATCCCAAGAAAGTTATCGCCTCGGAGCTAAGGAGCCATGGCTCTTAGCGACCAATCTCCCTGCTCAAGCCATGACATCTAAACAGCTCGTTAATATTTACGCCAAACGTATGCAAATAGAGGAAACTTTCCGTGATATGAAGAGCTCACAATACGGGCTAGGCTTGCGTCATAGCAATACGAGATGTGCTAAGCGTTTCGATATCTTAATGCTGATCGTAATGTTGGCTGAATGGACGCTACGATTGTTAGGGATGATAGCGACAAAACACAATTGGACACGTGAGTTTCAGGCTAACACGACGCGTCACCGGAGAGTGCTATCGTTGATCCGCTTAGGCCGAGAGGTACGAAAACGCAGGCGAGATTACCCCATTAGTAGCGAAGACATAAGGTGGGCAATAAGGCATTACATCATGCAAGTTCATCACATGGGAATGCCTAAATTATGAGGGGATCCCCCAGCGCCGCGCCGAGGGGTTATCGGAGTCGCCTGAAAATTGTGTGTTGACCAAATTTAAATTGGCGGCTATAGCCTTTCAATTAACGCCGTAAACGCCTGATTATCTTTTTTTACCTGCATCTTTGGCTAATGCAAATATACCTAACATTGAACTAGACAACACTTTTCGCTCGTGTGATTCCTCAAGTTTATCCGCAGTGTATTTTCCACTGGCGGCCAATGCTAAAGGGATAGCAGCCCCTAAAAAAGGAGCCAAAGCTGGAACCATAGTTACAGCAAGACCTCCGCCTGCTATCAAAGCCGATTTCATGTGCTTTGCTTTATACTTCCCATTTAATATCTCTACTTCTTTTTGATGTGTAGCGATTAGTGACTCTACATGTGAGCATACTTCTGCAGCAGTGTAGTCAAGATCCTCAATTTTTACCGTTGGAAGACTAGTTATAAATCCTCTAAGATCATTCCTAAATTTGACGTTCTCATCACTCTTTCTAAGTTCAATTATTTGCTCATCGTTAATGTTTGCCAAATAATCCAATCGACTATTGGTCAATGCCGAAATAGCTGTATTAAGAATCTGATCGGAGCCCGATAATTCAAAAACCCTTGAATTATCCATTCGGCTTAAAAGGGAGAAATAATGAGCTTGAGCAGGTATGCACAATAATGGATTGCTGTTCAGCTCATTAGAATTTTCAAATAAGTGAAATTGCGGTTGAATGCGTTCCATTATCCCATTTAAAACAATTTGACCTTCCGACGCATGAGCGAGCATTTCATTAAATTCTGCAGTTCTCCACAGCTCTGCCTCTTCTCTATAATTTTTTAAAGCATCTCTGATTGGCTCTCCAATTTCACCTCCGGGAGAAATAAAAAGTCCCTGTCTTTCAACCCCCACGAGAAAATTTTTCTCATCACTAGCTACGTAATCAAAAACGTCAACAATGCTTAAAATTTCCCTGTTGACATAGTATGAGAAAAAGTCCGCGATAAGTTGATTCGTTTCATCCTTAGTTTGCTGGTCATTTTCTTCAAGTGACTTTTCCCAACTCGGAAAAACAAGAAATGGAGGGATGTCGAAGTCTTGCGAAAGCAGGTTTTTAAGATGTAGAGTAAAAAATACTGCTTGGATTATATTTACGAATCTGAATTTCTCATGCTCTCGCTTTGCCTCTAGCCAAGGCATAACCGGATCAGGAATCAATACGATATCAGAAATAAGAATAGTCTTTTTAACAGCATTGAGTTGTGTTTCTAGAAACCTACTGCTGCCGCCAAGATTGATCTTGCAACATTTTATGTTCTTGGCTGATTTAAAACACTCCATGCTTTCTTGCGAATATAACTTTCCTAGATTTTTAGCAAGATTCTCAAATGAAGTCATGCAGGCAGAAGACCGCTTTGAATCATTCCTAAGGGATTCTCCCAACTTATTAATGGCCTGTGAAAATTCTGAAGGTGAGGAAAATTTGTCAAATGCACAGCCGGTAGCACCAACAAAGAATTCTTCCAATATTTCGAAATACGCTCTTTGATAGATCAACAGTGTATGTAAATCAGACTCTTGCACCTTGCCTTCCTTTTAACAGATAACGTTTAAACTAACCGGCCTCGCGTTAGCGCGGTCGGGTTGAGTGTTTTGTTAGGCCTAATAGTTCGCTTCATCAATAGCTGCTTGACCTTTTTCCTTGATCCTTTTTATGTCGTTGTTTGCATTCTCAATATATTCATCGATACAGCTCAAATATTGCTGTAGTTGAGAATTGTAAAGTTCGACATCAGAATTGTAGGAGTCGATTTCCCACTGACTGTTGAATGAATATGGTTTAAACGGTTTGGTAGGCTTGGAGCAGGAGTGGGAAGGATAGCCTCTAAAGCCAAGATTGCTTCCCCCAAAAACCACAGCGTATGTGCTCAGTGGAAAAAGCAGAACCAGCAAAATTGATAGAATTCGTTTTTTCATTATCTGAAGCCCTAACAGTATTAGACGACATCATGTTGGAATTTATAACGACAAGGAGCCGCATCACTCATCCTCACCGCTCAACTTAAGCGCATACGCCACTGAGCACAATAGAAAAATCAACAAATGTTGATCTCAATGTCTGTGTATAAAACGACTCTCTGACAGCACAACTGCATATAAAGCAACACTGAGTAAATCAGACGTATATCAAATAGCTTAAAGCATCCCCGATGTCGCAGGAGTACTCCGAGAATTCCCAGCACATGCGGACTTGTGGCCGTCGCCAGCATGGATGCTGGCGCCGAGCTTCCAAGGATGGATTCACAGCGTGCCACAAGGATGCGTGTGCATAAGCCCGCTGCAGGCGATTTATAGCGATGCGCTAACAAGCAGCTTTTCAACACTAATGAAAGTACCAACGTTCAGGCAACGCCAATTCCCCTTCGGCGCGGCGGAGGAGCGTTGGGCAGGCATCAAGCAATTGAGGCATGGATGCCTCAAAGCCGCGCCGAGGAATGGATTCCGAGTTGGCGGCGATTTGCGCAGATGACAAACCAGAAGCGCCGTAGCGTTTCGCGACGTGGGGCGGCTGGGGGATTGATAAGGGGGCGAAGCCGTCTAGCCCCCTTATCCTCTGGTGTGGAACGAGTAGTTCCACGACTTTGCCAAGCGCAGCTTGGAATGGCGAAGCCATCAATCTTTCGCAACCGCAGGTTGCTATCGCGCAGCGATAAAATTGGAAAGCGTAGCTTTCCAGCCGCAACAAAAAAGGCTCTGCAATCGCAGAGCCTTTCCAATCACCAACAAGTGAAACTAACTACTTAGTTTCACGCAAATGAAACACTTGGCAATTCGTACCCAGCGCTGGCGCTTGGGCAAAGTTAGTACCGTCGGCTAAGCCACAGCTCGATAAGTCGAGCACTTGCTTGGTGTAACGGTTGTGCAGCTCAATACCACCGCCTTCCAGTGGCGTAATGCGCCAATGTGAAGTCTTGGTTTGACACTGACCAGTGATCAGGTTGGCGCCAGGCACTACCGCATCATCTTTGGCTTCAATACATTGCTCGCCATTGCTGATGTGGAAGAAACCGTTGTCGGTTGGTTTGAAGTGCCATTTTTGGTTGGCGCTATCAGACCACGCGGATTGCTCCACGTTACCTTTGACAGTAGAAACCACTTTACCGGATTGTTGGCTAACAATCGCCACCTCGCCGGTTGGGTTCAGTTGCCACTGGCTGGCATCATCGATTTTATCGACCAAGCTCAGGCCGTTAGCAGCCAACGCCAGATACTTGCCCGAGTCGCGATGTTTGATCAGGGTGTAACCACCCATTCCCACATCTAAATGCCACTCTTGGAATGGCTCGTTATGCCATACATCTTCGTTCACCTTGCCTGCAGCAACGCCAAGGAACTTGCCATCATCGCTGTTTGCCAGACGGAAGAAACCTTTGGTGGTGGCATCAATCACCCAACCACTGGTGCTGGCAGAACATGCAGCAACGCCTGCGTCAGACGCGATACATTGCGTAGATTTGCCATCTTGCAGTTGGTAGCGTTGACCTTGAATCGCCGTTTTCAGTGGGCCATCTTCGCCAGAGGGTGGCGGCACTAATTCGCCCGGAGTCAGCGGCTTACCAAAGTTTGGCGTGCCGTCTGCGTGCCAAGTGAATTTTTGCGCCCGCAGTGAGCGGCTGGCGCCACAACCGTCGGTGACGTGATCGTTACCGTGGTACACCAACCAGTTTTCTTTACCGTCTGGCGAGGTGAAGAAACCGTTGTGACCAGGACCAAACACCTTGTCGGTGCGTTCAAATACTGGCTTAGGTGATTTCTTCCATGAATTGATATCCATTGGATCGTTACCGACCAATTCATACTGGCCTAACTTATAGTCAGGGGTATCACAGAAGCTGCCTGAATAGATCAAGAAGGTGCGACCATCGTGCTGCAGGATTTCTGGCCCTTCAGTCACTTTACGGCCACTAGTTTCCCAATCCAGCACTGGACGGGTCAGCACCACGTGTTTGGTGTCTGGCTTCAGTGTCCATGGGTTTTCCATCTCTGCAATGATGTTACGTTGCTCATCGCCTTGCCACTGTGAGTACAGCAGATACAGGCCGCCGTTCACTTCGAGGTAAGTGCCGTCGATGTTCCACGTATTCGGCATCATTGAGCCTTTGTAGGTGTACGGGCCCATTGGGTCATCACCGGCGCTTTCCAGCACATTAAGGTGCTGATGGTCTAAGGTGCCGTCTTGGCCTGCGGTGTACATCATGTACCAACGATAGCCGTTCGGGCCTTTTAAGCGGTGGAATTCAAACGCCCAGAAGTTACAACAGGCTTCGGGCAGTGTTGATGACCAGACGTTGACCGGCGTAGCGTTGGCCAGACCTTCCAAGGTGGGTGATTTACGCATCACCAACTCTGAGGTCCAGGTGGTGGTGGTCAGGTAATAGTTGCCGTCCCAGTATTCCAACCATGGGTCGGCACCGTTTGGAAACAGTGGATTAGTGAAACTACCCTTGGGGGTTGTTTGTGCTGCGGATGAAGTTGCCTGACTGACGTCCTGTTGCGTTGAGGCACAGGCGGCTAATGCAAGTGTCAGCGGCAAAAGTGCAAGCTTACTGCTTAGTCTGTTTTTCATTATCAACGTCTCTCAATTAAAAACCATCACAAAACCGGCGGACGGTTTCAGTGTTAGCTGGCGGATACTGCTGTCGATATCAGACTGCACCACCGCACGCGGGGTATCGCCGTCTTCAATTAACCATCCCTGTCCATTTCCCACAAAGGACAGATCCAGCGCGAGTGTTTTAGGTTCTTTTTCGGCGTTAATGCCAGCGATGAACCATTGTTTGCCTGCACGTCTGGCGATCACAGCGTATTTGCCGGGATATCCCCCAAGAAATCGACTCTCATCCCAACTGCCGGGCACAGAGCGCAGGTAACGCTTCACGAACTCAGGCATTGCACTCATCTGCTCAGGCGTGGTGACCAGATGTTGAATGCCTGAAGTTAATAACACCGGCAGCGCTAACTCAAAACCATTGCTGGTTTTGCGCTCGATATTGGGAATATCGCCCAGTACCATCGGTGTGAAATCCATTGGGTCAAACAGGTTGCGGGTAAACGGCAACATGGCAATGTGGGTCGCTTCGCGATCGGCCACTTCTTGGAAGAAGGTGATCATCTCAAAGCCTTTCACCGCTTCTGCGGTGAGCAGGTTTGGCCAAGTGCGCTGCAAGCCACGGGGGAGCGTGGTGCCGTGGAAGTTCACCAGCAGTTGATGCTCAGCAGCATCTTTCAAAATATCTTGGTAATACTGCATCACTGAAGATGCATCACCAGGGAAGAAATCGACTTTAACGCCCTTGATGCCCATCTTTTGCAAACGGGCAAATTCGCGCTCGCGATCATCATGGGTCAGCAGTTGGCTTTTAGGGGTGTATTGGGTGCCGTTCCAAGGGCCAGAGGAGTTGTACCACACCAGTAAGCCAACATTTTTAGCTTTGGCGTAAGCCGCCAGTTCAGCCATTTTTTGGTAGCCGATGTTTTGATCCCAATTCACATCCACCAAGATGTACGGCCAGTGCATATCAGCCGCGTAATCAATAAATTGCTTTTGAATGGGGTAAGTGACTGACTCATCTTTGAGTAAGCCCCAGCTCCATGCCGAAACGCCCGGTTTAATCCAAGCGGTGTCGGTGATTTTGGCCGGGTCAGCTAAGTCGGTGCCGAGGGTAGAGCTCATCAGGGTATTTAAGTCACCCACGGCGATAATCCGCCACGGAGAATGCAACGGCAGTTTGGCTTCAGGCAGCCATTTACCGTTGGTGAGCGCTTCTTTCTCGCTCGGGAAGCGTAACTGATACAAGCCATCAGGGCTTTGTTGTGCCAAGTTACTGCCAGCGTAGTGGCCGTCGTTGCCCGCTTCGGTAATCGCAATCCAGTCGTTACCGTATTGATACAGTGCAGGATAGATCCAGCCGTTTTCAGTTGGGGATGGCGTGGTGACGCTGATATTTTGGCTGTAGTCTTCTTCGTAAGACGGGTTAGTCCGTTCCCAGCCCGACTTAGCATCGGCTTTGTGTTGCAGCCAAGCTTTGGTTTCAGGGAAGAAGTGGAAGCCAGTCAGTTCATTCATCACAATGCGGCTATCGGTTGATTTTTCAGGCAATACATAACGGTATGCCAAACCATCATCGGATAAACGCATCTCAATGGTGAGCGTGTGCCCTTGCGGATTACTGAAGCTGACTTTGATGTCGTTGGCTTGATACTCCACATGGCGTTGTTTGCCGGTCCACAGCTCGTATTGGCTACGTACCTGCTCTTGGCCGAACTCTTTTTTAAAGCTCAGCGCTTTATCAAACTGGGTGGTATTGAGGTTAAGCCCCAGTGGCGAAGGTTTCAGCACCGGTTGGTTATGGTGAAACAGCTGATACCACAAACGGCCTTGCTCATCGAGGCTGAGTGAAGCGGATAGCTGTTTGTCTGGGCTGGTGAAGCGGGTTTGCCATGCTGCTGCGGATGCTGAGCATGTTGCCAACAGCGCCAATACGCCAGATAACGCCAGATAACCTTTCATACCGAATTCCTTTCTGTTTGAAGAAACGAATGTCGGCTAGGCCGACATTCGCATTGCTGAGTGAACAGCGCTCAGATTAGATCGTAGTGAAGTGATACACGATTTGGATCTGATAGGTTTCCCCTGGACGCAACTCAGTGGTTGGCCATTCTGGGTGGTTCGGTGAATCTGGGTTGTGCTGAGGCTCCAACGCAAAACCGCTGTTTTTGCCGTAAGTTTTGCCTTTGCCTTTCAGTGAACCATCCAAGAAGTTACCTGAGTAGAATTGGATTGCAGGCTCGTCGGTCAGCACTTCTAACGCACGGCCGCTGACAGGATCAGAGACTTTCGCCGCCAATACCAGTTCGCCTTTGGCGTGTGGACGCAGCACGAAGTTGTGGTCGAAACCACCGGCCATTGTCAGCTGCTCGTTATCCACGTTGATGTCTTTACCGATCGCTTTTGGCTGACGGAAATCAAACGGCGTGCCTTCTACAGCTGCCACTTCGCCAGTTGGGATCAAGCCTGGGCGAGTTGGAGTGTATTGATCAGCATTGATTTGGATCTGTTGATCCAAAATGCTGTCGCTATCCGCCAAGTTGAAGTAGCTGTGTTGGGTCAGGTTGACGATGGTTGGCTTGTCAGTGGTGGCAGTAAACTGCATATCAAGCTTGTTGTCTGCGGTCAGCTCGTAAACCACTTTGGTTTCCAGTGTGCCTGGGTAACCTTCTTCGCCATCAGGGCTGGTCAGGGTGAGCTCAACGCAGGCTTTGCCGTCTTTCACGAATGGCTTGATGCCCCACACTTTTTGGTCAAAACCCAATTTACCGCCGTGCAGGTGGTTATCACCATCGTTGGTGGCGAGGGTGTATTCTTTGCCATCAAGGGTGAATTTACCGTCAGCAATACGGTTGCCGTAACGGCCAATCAGCGCGCCAAAATATGGGTTACCGTTTTTAGAGGCAATGTATTCTTCCAGCGTATCAAACCCAAGGGCGATATCTTTCATATTGCCTTTGGCATCAGGGGTGATCATCTTGGTGATGATGCCGCCGTAGCTGATCACTTCCACTTCAATACCGTTGGCGTTGGTCAGAGTGACCTGTTTTACTTCGGTGCCATCTGGCAGCGTGCCATAGCTTTTTTCTGTTGCACTGACTTTTGTTTCATTCATAGCGTGATGTTCCGTTGCTGCAGGCTTGGCAGTGGGGGCAGAGTTTTGTTCCGCAGGGCTACAGCCTGCTAACGCAATCCCGGCCAGCGATAAACCAGCTGCTTTCAGGCAATAACTCAGTAGGGATGGTTTGCCCCGTCCTCGTTGTTCAGTTTGTCCTTTCATGCCTATACCTTTTTCAATGGGTAAATTTATCGTTTTATATTATAAATAAACGGCAAGTTGCAAGCTTTTAACACTGGATCTTGCCATCTTTCACAATTACACAATCCATTCCTGCTGCGGCCGCAGCATTGGCACCAATTTGCGTGTCTTCAAAGACCACACACTCGGCGGGAGTGAGCCCTAACTGTAACGCAACGTCCAGAAAGGTATCTGGTGCAGGCTTACCATTTTTGACATCAGATGCCGTCACTAACGCATCAATTCTTGGCAGAATGCCGGTGGCTTCGAGCATCTCAATGGCGTGAGCGCGCTCTGCACCAGTGCCAACACCTATTTTCATGCTCGGGCGGTAATGTTCAAATACGGCCAAAGTATCAGCAATCAATTTAGGGGTATGGTCGCCGTTTTCCCACAGCTGTTTTTTACGGTTGGCGACTTCTTCAGGGTTATGGCTCATGCCATATTTTTCATTGAGTACCACCACAGTTTGCAGCGTTGGCACACCACCGAGGCTGTACATATACTCCTCGTTCCATGGATAACCATATTCTTCAGACACTAAGCGCCACGCCTCTTGGTGTGAGCCCATAGAATCAATCAGAGTGCCATCCATATCAAAGATAATGCCGCGATATCGGCTTAAGTCGATCATCAAATACCTCTAAATTTTGTGTCTGCAATAAGTGGGGTTGTTTGTTATCGGATTCGCTCTCAGACGAACTTAACGACCAGCAAACAAGGTTTGCCAGCTAAACATATTCCGAATGGCTTGGCTATTAGCCGCGCTACTCACCATTCGCTTTTTCACTCTTTCGCTTTCGCGTTTTGGCTCTTCACTCTTTCGCTTTAACGCTTATCTCACTGCTTTTTTCTTGTCGCTTTTGCTCTAACCAAACATGCAAGCAATGGCAGAGTGCGAGTTGGTTTTCCTGCTAGGCGGCGGGCGCGACGCGTAGTGGTCTACGCGAGCGCTACGCCAACAACGCAGGGGAATCAAATCGCCTCTGCGCTAAAACGACAAAAAGGCCAACTCCGTCACCGGAGTTGGCCTTTTCTAAACTCAGATCTTACAGACCTTTGCTCAGGTGGTAGTAAGCAGCACTCTGACGCAATTCATTCTTGAATGAACGCACAGTGGTATCACCATCAATCACCGCACATTCAACACCGGCCATTTCTGCATAATCGATGATCATGTCAGTGTTAACAGCTTGGCTGTAGGCAGTGTGGTGCGCGCCACCAGCGTAGATCCATGCTGCAGCAGCGGTGGCCAAGTTTGGACGTGGTTCCCACAGTGCAGAAGCCACTGGCAGTTTAGGGGTATCAGCAGGTGGATTCACTGCGTCAACTTCGTTCACGATGATACGGAAACGATCACCCAGATCCACTGGCGATACCGCAACACCAGCACCGGCTTTGCCTTTGAACAGCAGACGAGCAGTATCACATTTCACACCGATGGTGTGGCGATGGATTTCCACTTTTGGCTTAGCAGCAGCGATTGTTGGACATACTTCCAACATGTGTGCTTGCAGGGCTTGGTCAACTGCACCGAAGTTGTAAGTGTAGTCTTCCATGAATGAACAACCACCGTCACGGCCTTGACCCATCACTTTCATGATGCGCACCATGGCAGAAGTTTTCCAGTCACCTTCTGCACCGTAACCGTAACCTTGAGACATCAGGCGTTGGGTTGCCAAACCTGGCAGACCAGTCATACCTGGTAAGTCTTGGAAGGTGTTGGTGAAGGCACCGAAGTTACCGGCTTCAAGGAAGCGTGCCATACCCAGTTCCAAACGTGCTTCGTTTTGCAGCATTTTGAATTGGTATTCATCTTCCAGCAGCGCAGCGGCTACATCGTATTCTGTACGATAGATTTCGATTTGGCCTTTAACGTCAGCGTCGGTCACTTGGTTGATCACTTCAACGAGGTCAGCTACGCCGTAACCGTTAACTTCATAACCGAAAGTGATTTGGGCGCTAACTTTGTTACCTTCAGTTACCGCTACGTCACGCATGTTGTCGCCGAAACGGGCAACTTTCAGGTTACGAGATTCGTTCCAGCCCAGTGCTGCACGACACCAATCATCGATTTGGCTCTGTACAGTTGGGTTTTGCCAGTGACCTACAACCACTTTGCGCTCTTTGCGCATACGGGTACCGATGAAGCCGAATTCACGGTCACCGTGAGCACTCTGGTGAGTGTTCATGTAGTTCATGTCGATTTCAGCCCAAGGCAGCTCAGCACGGAATTGGGTATGCAGGTGCAGCCAAGGTTTGTTCAATACGCTCAGACCTGCAATCCACATTTTGGCTGGAGAGAAGGTGTGCATCCACAGTACCAAGCCCACGCACTCAGTGCTTGAGTTTGCTTGTTGGCACAGGTTGTAGATCTCTTCTGGGCTTTTTACGGTTGGTTTACATACCAATTTTACTGGCAGTTTACCGGTTTCATTCAAGCTGGCTACGATAGTAGCGCTGTCATCAGCAACGGTTTCCAACACTTTTGGTCCGTACAGGGTTTGTGAACCTGTAACAAACCACACTTCTTTATTTGCAATGCTATTCATAACGACCTCGATTTAGTTGAAAGCGGGGCTTACGTGGTTAGTTTTGACCGTAGTAAGCGTTTTTACCGTGCTTTCTGTAATAATGCTTGTCTGCGATTGCTTGGCTCAGCACTGTGCCTTGTGGCGCCAGTGTGCGCGTCAGATATGACATCTTGGCAATCTCTTCGAGCAGCACTGCGTGGTATACCGATTTGCCTGCATCAACACCCCATGTAAATGGCGCGTGACCAGCAACCAGCACCATCGGTGCAGCTTCATAATCTTTGTCTTTGTAGCAATCGGTGATTTGAACACCGGTTTCTTCTTCGTAATCACGGGTGATCTGCTCTGCAGTCATCTCTGCAGTACATGGGATTTCACCGTATACGAAGTCTGCGTGCGTAGTCCCCAAACATGGAATAGCCACTTTGGCTTGTGCCCATGCGGTTGCATAAGTGGAGTGGGTATGAGTCACGCCACCAATTTTGTCAAAATGACGGTACAAGTGAGTATGGGTTTTGGTATCAGAAGAAGGACGCATTTTGCCTTCGACGATATTGTTTTCCAGATCCACAATCACCAAATCTTCAGGCTGCAACTTATCGTAAGATACGCCACTTGGTTTAATGGCGATCACACCTTTGTCGCGGTCGATTTGAGATACGTTACCAAAGGTGTAAACCACCAAATTACGGGTTTGCAGCTCCATGTTGGCTTCATAAGCCTGGCGCTTGAGTTCCTTGTAACTCATTATTTTGCTCCGTTAACGTACTGACCCAGCGCCTGATATTTCTTATACAGACGGTCATACACCGCTGCATTTTCAGGAATAGGTTGATAAGTTTTACATACAGGTGACGCCATCACAGCTTGTGCAGCTTCGACGGTGTCAAACTCACCGGCGGCTACCGCTGCGAAGATGGCTGCACCAAGCGCACAGCTTTGGTCACTTTCCAATACTTCAATCTGGCAGTTCCACACGTCGGCACAAGTCTGCATCACGAAGTCAGATTTCTTCGAGATACCGCCGATGGTGACTACTGACTCGATGTTCACGCCTTCTTCGCGGAAACGTTCGGTAATCGCCCGGGCGCCAAACGCGGTTGCTTCAACCAGACCACGGAAGATTTGCGGTGCGCTGCTGCCCATTTTCAGGCCCGTAATTGCCATGCTCACGCCTTGGTTAGCATCAGGGGTACGACGGCCGTTCACCCAATCCAGCGCAACAATACCCTGTTCGCTGATAGGCAATTTAGCGGCAGCATTAGACATGGCCACTAAAGTTTTATCTTCAAACGCTTGCGCTAACGCCGCTTGATCAACACCTTCAATGGTTGGCAACACTTCGCGGATTGGCCACAGCAGCAGGTTTTTGAACCATGCATACAAGTCACCAAATGCTGATTGACCAGCTTCCAGACCAATCATGCCTGGCAGTACAGAACCATCCACTTGACCACAGATACCGCGCACTGACTTGCCCGCCAGTTGCTCTTTTGAGGTCACAGTGATGTCACAAGTAGAAGTGCCCATCACTTTGGTCAGCACGCCTGGACGTACCTTGGCAGCCACTGCGCCCATGTGGCAGTCAAACGCGCCATAACCAATTGCGATACCTGCTGGCAGACCCAGTTTCGCCGCCCACTCTTCAGTCAGGCGACCTGCCACTTGGCCAGCGGTTTCGGTTGCTGGGTTTAAGGTATCCACCAAACCGTCTAACAGTGGGTCGATACCAACAAAGAATTCATTCGGTGGGAAACCGCCCCACTCTTCGTTCCACATGATTTTGTGGCCCGCTGCGCAGCGGCCCATGCGGAATTTTTCTGGATGGGTAGTACCAGCTAGAATCGCGGTGATCCAGTCACAGTGCTCAACCCATGAATAGGTGGCTTCACGCACTTTGGCATCGCTACGGTAAACATGCAGCGCTTTAGCCCAGAACCACTCAGATGAGTAGATGCCGCCCATATGCTTGAGGTAGTTCACCTCACTCTTGTTAGCAGCGTTGGTGATTTCAGCCGCTTCTTCAATCGCTGTGTGGTCTTTCCACAGGACGAACATCGCATTTGGGTTTTCAGCAAACTCAGGCGTCAATGCCAATGGCACGCCGTCTTTGTTCACCGCAACGGGTGTTGAACCCGTGGTGTCGAAACTGACACCAACAACCTTGTCCGCTGCACCTGCAGGAGCAACTTGCCACAGACCTTGGAGTACTTGTTCCAAGCTGTCGAGGTAGTCGAGAGGATGTTGACGGAATTGATCCTTTGCCGGCTCGCAATACAAGCCTTTGGACCATCTAGGATAGTAAATCAAATGGCTAGCCACCTCTTCACCAGTTGAGGTGTCTACCAAGAGGGCTCTGACGGAGTCTGAACCGTAGTCCAAACCTAAGGCATAACGAGACATAACAAACCCTTCGCTTAAACTGAAATATGGCTGAAATTAGTCAATCTTGAACATATTGTATGATAATAAGACCAAGGGCTACTTGTAAAGATGTTGCGCAAATTACCCGACAAAATAGAAACTGTTTTATGGCTCATAAACAGCGGCAGTTTTGTGACCTAGGTAAAACTTAGCTATCGATTCAGAGTGGCTAATTTTCGTATTAAATCGTACAAATCACCAGCAATTTTTCACTGGTTATTTTCGATAATACTTATCGATGAAAACGATAAGAATTCCTTTATTCATGCGGGTTAACAGGGTGCTGAAATCCGCATTAGCAGCGCTGAGACAGGGGTGAAATCATCCCAAGGAGCCGCTTCAGAAGGCGTAATTTTACTACAGAGATAAGCGGTGGGAGTTAGCGAAATTTTTCATCTTGTTTTGTGATCTTGATATAACGCGCAAATTTTCAGATTTTCGCCTCACTCATCTGATGAGTCACTCAAGGTAAAAGCAAACCGCATCGGCACCAAGCAGTCAGGTCATTTCAGCGTAACCGAAGCATGGCTAATTATTTTAAGCCAAATAGCAAAAGGGATACCGCTGTGGGTATCCCTGTAAATTAACCTGCGCTGATTGAGCGATTATTGAATGGTAAAGCCGCCATCAACCGCCAAGGCATGGCCAATCACAAAGCTTGCCGCATCACTGCTTAACCACAATACCGCATTGGCGACCTCTTCCGGGCGACCCAAACGGTTGATCGGTTGTTTTTTGGCAACAAACTCTTCGGTGATCACCCCTTTATCAATCATGTCTGACACCATTGGGGTATTGATTGCGCCGGGGCAAACAGCGTTGATACGGATGCCGCGCTCAGCATATTCCAACGCAGCGCTTTTGGTCATTCCCAATACGCCGTGTTTTGAAGCGTGGTAAGAGGCCAGTTTTTCTAAGCCAACTAAGCCACCGACCGATGAACAGTTGACGATGGAGCCTTTGCCTTGTTCACGCATATATTGCAGTTCATGCTTCATACAAGCCCACACACCGCGCAGGTTGATGGCATTCACTTTATCAAAGTTTTCTGCTGTCTCATCGGCGGCATCAACGGCAGGCACTTGAATACCGGCATTGTTATAGGCCATATCCAAGCCGCCAAAAGTGGCCACGGTATGGTTAACTAAATCGGCAACCTGCGCTTCATCGGTGACATTACACACAAAACCGGCCACTTGGCCTTTTTCAGCGCTTAATTCGGCGACAGCTTTGTTCAATGCAGTTTCATTAACATCAGACAGCATGACGGCTGCACCTGCTTGTGCATACGCTTTTGCTGCAGCAAAGCCCATACCGGACGCTGCACCAGTAACTAAGGCAACCTTGCCTGTGAAATCATAAGTGACATTCATTGTCATACTCCTAATCTGTACCACTTAAAAAGCGTGATCATTATCACTCATTTCTAGCGTGCTACATTAGTGTTCTCGAATAATACGCTTATGACTTTATCTAATGAATCCACTGGTAGATGCATAAAAAAACAGCGTAATACGCGGTAACCTATTACGCTGTTTCTATGCAAATGTGACTGGATAACCGCCGTTTATGAGGCTTGCGCTACACGCTCTGGCTGATGTTTGGTGATCACCCAATCGCCCACCGCAAATGCGGAGCGCTCCGCCATCACCCAACATTTAATCTGGGTTAAAAAGTAGATTTCGCGCTCAGCATCATGCAGTGATTCAAAGTTAGCCATCCCTTTGGCAATCACCACATCGGCGCTATCAAAGTAATGTTTAAAGCTCACCGAACACTGGGCTAACGGCACACCAGGCGCATCACAGCCGGTATCAATCACTTTGGCCAACGCCGCAATGCCCGCATCAACCGTATCCGCTTCGGTCGCATCATTAATAACCGGTGATGCTTTTACGGCGTAAATAACTTCAACATGCGGTGGCAGTTGTTCGATTAACAGTTTATCGAAGAAGGTTTCACCCACATTGTCCGCCAAGATCAACACCCGCTCAGCGGTTTGCAGCTCAGCTTTCAGCTGCGCCACCATTGCGGTATCAATTGGCTGCACCAGCGCTTTATCGAGGATCTGCGGAGCATGTTCAAACGCCGCAATCGGCAACGCGCCAAAATCGATAATATTCCCTGCAATCGCAAAGCGCAGTGCGGCTTCAAACGGATCATCGGCACAGGCAATTTCCCGCTTGGCATTGTGTGCCAGTGATAACGCAATCGCAGCGGATTGAGCTTTCATCTTGGCGTAGGGATCGTGGCAATCGGTTTCTTGGCGCAATACTCGATGGATGAGTTGTGCCATTTCCGGCGGTGACAATGACAGATCAAAAGCGGCCGTTTGGGCAAGCACGCGCTGTAGCACTTGCTCCGCTTGAGCTTCATCGGTACATGCTTGCTTGGCCGCCTCTGCGGCTTGGCGCGTTAAACACGCAATACACGCTGCACTGGTTTTCACTTGGCACCATCCTATTCAAATTCCTTTTAGCCGAACGAGTTAGCATAAGCCAAAAATTTGGGTCGGAAATTGATGTAAGTCCAAGATCCAGCCTGCCGTGCTGAGTGGCTAACTTAGCGCGGGCTGGCGCCTAAAAAACAAAACGGCGGTGATTCTATTTGAATCGCCGCCGCTATTACACAAGCTGTTTGAGCTGTTACCTAGCCCACAGGGCTGGCTACGAATTACTTTTTCGCACCACTAAGCCAAGGGTTAAATGCTGGCTGCTCGCCGCTTGGCGTGGTGTTGCTATCATCGTTTCTGGTTTTTTTGACTTCAGTGGGTTTATTCATTTCAGTAGGTGCATTCACCTCAGGACGACTACGACGCAGTTGGATGCGGCCACGCGCTGGCTCAGGATGCTGCTCGCCCTTACGCTGTTCACCTTTAGCCGCTGCCAGCTCTTGCTGCGTACGTGGCAAATGGTTTGGTTTTGGTTTGGCTTTAGCGCTGCGATGCTTTTTGGCGTGGCTGCTATCGAAACCGCCTTCACTGCTACGCTGAGCATCACCTGCTTGTGAATCGCGCTGACGCGGCGCTGAGCCTTGTTTGGCGGTTTTACTTTTTGGCACAAAATTCAGCACAGACACCGGCACTGGCTTTTTCGGAGCAAAGCCTTCAATGTCGCGGCGCTCAATCAACTGATTTAGGCGGCGTTCAATGGCGCACAGATTGCGAAAATCATCTTTTGATAATAGCGAAACCGCTTCGCCGACATTGCCCGCGCGTCCAGTACGGCCGATACGGTGGATATAATCATCGGCCTCATCAGGTAAGTCGTAGTTGACGACGCGCGACAAGCTATCAATATCGATTCCGCGCGAAGCCACCCCAGTGGCCACCAGAAACCGCAACTTGCCCGCTTTAAAATCTTCCAGCAGTTGTTCACGCGATGCTTGGCTACGACCACTGTGAAATGCTTCGGAGGCAATGCCGCGTTTTTCTAACTGGCTGACCAACTTTGCCGCACCGTGTTTGGTACGAATAAAAATCAGCGCTTGCTGCCAGCCTAGCGTATCAATCAGGTGACTCAGTAACGCGGATTTGGTGTCTTTATCAACCGTCACCAACCACTGTTCAATCTTAGGCGCATTGGCTTTGCTGCGAGTCAGTTCGATCTCGACCGGATCAAACACCACTGTTTTGGCTAAGCCTCGTACTTGGTTTGATAAGGTAGCGGAAAACAACAGGTTTTGGCGTTGTTCAGGCAGACGTTCGATGATCTTATTGATCGCATCAATGAAGCCCATATCGAGCATGCGATCGGCTTCATCCAGCACTAACACTGAGGTCTCATCAAAGTGAATCGCCCGCTGCGTGTACATATCCAGCAAGCGCCCCGGCGTTGCCACCAGAATATCAACCCCTTCAATTAGCCGCTGCTTTTGTGGTGCTTCATCGACGCCGCCATACATCGCCATGGAGGTTAATTTCAAATGCTTGGCGTAGCGAACGATGTTGTCGTGCACCTGCAGCGCCAGTTCACGCGTAGGCGTTAAAATAATCGCACGCACGCGCTTAGGGCGAATCGGCGCACAATCGGCAAAACGCTGGAGCAGCGGCAACACAAAGCTCGCGGTTTTACCGGTACCGGTTTGCGCCGCAGCTAACAGGTTTTTCCCTTCAAGCACCACCGGAATCGCTTTCTGTTGAATAGGCGTAGGTTGGGAATAACCCAGCTCGGTTAAAGCGCTAACGATAGAATCGCGTAATCCCAGTGAAGCAAATGACATGGTAAATCTCAGGTGATAAATGATGAAAGGTGGCAGTGACGCTAACACGCGGTGTGCCTAAATCAATATGCGGAATAATCGTCCGCCAATTGCGGCGCAAGTATAGTTGAATGTTGGGGGTAAAGGTAGCTTAGTAAACACTCCAACAAATGAAGCACGTTAACGAAAGTCCACCGTCTAAAAGAAAAAATGAAGGCTAAGCCTTCATTTTCATGGGTCATTCACTCTGAGCGCTTACCACTCCACACAGATTTTACCGAAGTGCTTACCGCTCAATTGCAACTTAAAGGCTTCGGCCAGCTGCGCGAATGGCAAGGTGGTATCAATCACTGGGCGAATACCATTGACTTCCATCGCGGTGATAAAGTCTTGTTGGTCTTGGCGACTACCGACAATCAAACCTTGTAAGCGTGCTTGTTTAGCCATCAACAACGCCGTTGGCACTTCGCCTTGCACACCGGTCAGCACGCCAATCAGCGCAATATGCCCACCGACTTTTACTGAGGCAATCGATTGAGCCAAAGTGCCTGGGCCACCAACTTCAACCACATGATCCACACCTTGGCCATTTGTTAGACGCAATACATCTTCGGCCCATTGCGGATGCGATTTGTAGTTCACCACCTCATCAGCCCCCAGCGCCTTCACTTTGGCTAACTTCTCATCGGACGAAGAGGTTGCAATCACCCGCGCGCCCATCGCTTTGGCTAACTGAATTGCGGCAATAGACACACCACCCGTTCCCATGGTCAACACAGTGTCACCGGCTTTTAACTGACCATCCACCACCAACGCTCGCCATGCGGTTAATGCGGCCGTGGTGATCGTGGCACTTTCCGCGTGGCTCCAACCGCTTGGTGCTTTGGTAAATGCGCTTACTGGGCGCACCACATATTCTGCCGCCATTCCTTGTTGGCCATCGCCTGGGGTATGACCAAAATGCCCAACGTCGGCAAAGGCTTTGCCTGCACTCCAGTTTGGAAAGAAGGTAGAGACCACAGCATCACCCACGGCAAATTCGTCGACGCCCTCGCCCACGGCTTCCACCACACCCGCACCATCCGACATCAGAATGCGATCTTCTGCCGTAGGCACAGTGCCATTGGCGACCAAAAGATCGTGAAAATTCAGCGAACTGGCTTTAATTGCCACGCGGATTTCGCCAGCCGCTGGCTGACCCGGGTCAGCCAGTTCCGTCAAGGTGATCTGCTCAAAACCGCCGGGTTGCTTCAAGGTCATGGCTTTCATATCGAATTCCTTTTGTTGGTGTAATGCACGCATGCGAGGTACAAAAAATCACTGTGAGATTAACAATCAATATTGGGATAGGATAGAAGATCACAAGGATGATGAGTGAATTAGCTTCGATTAAAGCTGACATCATAGCTAACGCGCATGACATTCATAAATCGTGATTTTTTGTTAGTCGCTTAGGCGATGTGACTCTGATAGATTACTTATCAATCAATCGTTTTGCTGCAGCAATACAATTCGTGAAGGGAAAATCATGAGAATCATCTTGTTATTAATCGTATTAGTCATTATCGCGTGGCTATCGGTGAATCAATTGAAAACGGTGAGTCCGGTTGCCAACCAAGATGCCCAAACGGGTGGCGAAGTTGTTGTTCCGCAAAACGCGCAAGATCTTAAAAAACTTAAAAGTAATCTTGATTCACTGGTGCAAAAGTCCGCTGAAAACACTCAGCAACAAATTGATGCGGCGACTAAGCAAGATAACAAGGATTAATGCCGCATTCCGCAAGCACTTGCTTTGACGATGCGAGAACACCCTACATAAAGGAAGATACGATGAAGATTTCAGGTAAATTCGAGGTCAGCGTTAAACCGCTAGAAACATATGCGACAGGCAAACAGGGAGTCAGTCTTGGGCGCATGTCGATTGATAAGCATTTTTTCGGTGAACTTGAAGCACAAAGCCAAGGCGAGATGCTTAGCGCTATGTCACCGGTAAAGGGTTCTGCCGGATATGTCGCCATCGAACAAGTCGAGGGCTCGCTTGCAGGAAAACAGGGCGGATTTGTACTGCAACACTTCGGCACGATGGCACATGGCAGCCAACATCTTACGCTTGAAGTGGTGCCCAATTCTGGCACTGGCGAATTGGTCAACCTGTCAGGTTCTATGGCGATAAAAATCGAAAACGGCCAGCATTTCTATGAATTTGATTACGAATTGAGTTAATAGGGTTGCTACAAAGACACGATCTTTGCGCGTATCTGAGAATTTCAGGACGGGACTATTTCAGGACAGAACCCAACAAAAAAGCCACTGTAATCAGTGGCTTTTCTCTATTTAATCGTAGAAGCGCTTGCTTCGTTAAATACGATCAAAATGGAATATCATCATCCCAACCATCATCCAGATCTGGGGTATAGTTCTGTTGTGGTTGCTGTGCTGGCGCAGGCTGCTGTGGCGCTGGACGTTGAGCCGCTTGTGGCTTAGGTGCGTAACCGCTGTTTTGTTGCGGTTTTGGCGCATAACCAGTGTTTTGCTGTGGCTGCTGATACGCAGGTGCGGCAGCTTGTGGTGCATTATATTGCTGCTGTGGTTGCTGTTGCTGTGGCGCGGCATATTGTTGTTGAGGTGCTGCACCGTAGTTATTGTCGCCACCTTGCGGCGCATAACCGCCACCCATGTTGCCAGCGGCTTGACCACCTTGTTGACCTTGATTACGGCCACCAAGCATCTGCATAGTACCGCTTTGATCGACCACGATTTCAGTGGTGTAACGGTCTTGACCACTTTGGTCTTTCCACTTGCGGGTTTGCAGTTTACCTTCCAGATAAACTTGCGAACCTTTGCGCAGGTATTCTCCAGCAATTTCAGCTAGCTTGCCGAAAAACACCACGCGATGCCATTCGGTACGCTCTTGTTGCTGACCTTGTTGGTCTTTCCAAGAATCACTGGTAGCAACCGTGATATTGGCAACGGCGTTGCCGTTTGGCATGTAACGTACTTCTGGATCTTGTCCAAGGTTACCCACCAGAATGACTTTGTTAATACCACGACTGGCCATTTAACTCTCCTGAATTTTGCTTAGCTGTGCATAAACGATTTAACTGGCAGAGCCTAACACAGCTCGCGCCTGTCTTAAATCAAATTTGTCATCAACCTTGAGGTAAGCGACCTTCTCTTCAAGCACCACAATCGCTTCGGCAACGCCCGCCAATTGCGATAATTCAGTGGCCATTTTCCGTGCTTGTTCGCGGCCATTTACTTGCGCTTCAAGGGTGTAACTTTTGAGCAGTTTAGGGTTTTGCATGCCAAAGGTCAGTGACAACCACAGCAACATTAAGACGATGCCCGCACAAAAAACGCCCTCAGCGCCCACTAGCTGATAAGCACCGCCGCCGAGCACACCGCCACAAAATGCTCCGAAGAATTGACTGGTCGAGTAAACGCCCATCGCTGAGCCTTTTGCCCCTATTGGACAGAACTTGGAAATCAAACTTGGCAGTGAGGCTTCGAGATAGTTAAAGCCAGTGAAGAAGGCCACAATCGCAATGCATAACATCACCAGCGAGTGCGAGAACATCGCCATCAACAACAAGGCAATCACCATGATCACTAACGCGACTTGGAACATCTGCTTAGTATTGGCGCGTTTTACGCCGATGATGATCATTGGCACCATCAAAAAGAACGACAAGACAAAGGCTGGGAAATACAGCATCCAGTGTTGTTCTTTGGCTAAGCCCGCATCGACTAAATCCAACGGCAAGGCGACAAATACCGCGGTGAGCGTTAAGTGCAGCAGGAAGATCCCCGCATCTAAGCGGAACAGCTGCGGATCTTTCAGCATTTTCAGCAGCTTGCCAGCATCAGCAGTGGTATCGCCACTCGGTGCTTGCCCCACGGGATTAGGCACCAACAGGTACATAATCGCCATCCCCACCAAGGCTAATACGCCGGTTAACCCAAACAGGCCGGACAGCCCTAGATACTGAGTCACTACCGGCCCAGCCAGCAGCGCTAACGCAAACGAGCCGCCGATGCACATGCCGATGATGGCCATCACTTTAGTGCGCTGTTCATCGCGGGTTAAGTCTGCCGCTAAGGCTAATACGGCAGCGGCAATCGCCCCCATACCTTGCAATGCGCGACCTGCAACCACGCCATAAATGGTATCTGACATCGCTGCAACCACACTGCCAGCAGCAAACACTAACAGCCCACCGAGGATCACGGGTTTGCGCCCAATTTTATCGGAAAGCATGCCCATCGGGATCTGTAATAGCGCTTGAGTCAGACCGTACGCGCCAATGGCGATACCGACCCAAAATGGAGAAAAACCTTGCAGGTGCTGACCATATAATGCGAACACGGGCATGATCATGAACAAGCCCATCATTCGCAGTCCAAACACACTCGCGAGCGAAAACGCGACCCGTTTTTCGGTGCCGGAAAGCCCGTTATTGGCCATTTTTGCGATGCCTTTTAATTATCAAAAACTTAATAAAGTGAATGTTAACACGAGGCCAATGTTCACCCAAAAGCAAAATCAATCACTTGCGAGCTCGCACGCTAAAAAATTAATTTAAGTTTAATTTTTCAACGAGATAGCTGAATTAAATTGTGTTAATCCAGCAACCGTGTTTTGTCGACACTTGCGCGCTTGGCACTGAGCGACCGCCGCAAACTGCGGCAAATCGCCTTTCGCAACGCGGCGTTTACCTGTTGACGCCCGGGGATAAATGAACATGCGTTGCATCTATGAGCTGTGTTGATTTTGTGCAATACTGCACGTTTTCCTCCAGCAAGCAGTAAAAGCCTTTTCAACATGGAAAACATCGAAATCCGCGGTGCCCGCACCCATAATCTGAAAAATATCAATCTCACCATTCCTCGCGATAAATTGATTGTAATCACCGGGTTATCTGGCTCAGGCAAGTCATCGTTGGCGTTTGATACCCTGTACGCCGAAGGTCAGCGTCGCTATGTTGAGTCGCTGTCAGCCTATGCGCGACAGTTCCTTAGCTTGATGGAGAAGCCGGATGTTGATCATATTGAAGGCTTGAGCCCAGCGATTTCGATTGAACAAAAATCCACCTCGCATAACCCGCGTTCGACCGTCGGTACCATTACCGAAGTATACGATTACCTGCGTTTGCTGTTTGCCCGCGTGGGCGAACCGCGTTGTCCAACCCACGGTGAAACACTGGCGGCACAAACAGTCAGTCAGATGGTTGACCAAGTGCTGGCGCGCCCCGAAGGTGAACGTTTAATGCTGCTGGCACCGGTGATCCAAGGCCGTAAAGGCGAGCACGTTAAACTACTGCAAAGCTTGGCAGCACAAGGTTACATCCGTGCCCGCATCGATGGCGAAGTGTGCGATCTGTCCGACCCACCAGAGCTGGAGTTACACGTTAAACACACCATCGAAGTGGTGGTTGACCGCTTTAAAGTGCGGGCTGATTTGCAGCAACGTTTAGCCGAATCGTTTGAAACCGCACTGGAGCTGTCAGGCGGTATTGCCTCTGTGGTGAGCATGGATGACGAGTCTGCGCCGGAGTTACTGTTCTCGGCTAATTTTGCTTGCTCCCAATGTGGCTATTCAATGGCCGAGCTGGAACCGCGCTTATTCTCGTTCAACAATCCAGCCGGTGCTTGCCCTACCTGTGACGGTTTGGGTGTGCAGCAGTTCTTTGACCCTGCGCGGGTCATTACTAATGATGAGTTGTCGCTGGCGGGCGGTGCAATCCGTGGTTGGGATCGGCGTAATTTCTATTACTTCCAAATGTTGAAGTCGCTAGGGGAACACTACCACTTCAGCGTGGAAACCCCGTTTGCCGAACTGCCAAGCGCTATTCAGCAGATGGTGCTCAACGGCTCTGGTGAAGAAACCATTGCCTTTAAATACATCAATGATCGCGGCGACGTGGTGGTACGTAATCACCCGTTTGAAGGCATTCTCAACAATATGGATCGCCGTTATCGCGAAACTGAATCCAACACAGTACGCGATGAACTGGCCAAATTTATCAGTACCCGCCCTTGCGCCAGCTGTGGCGGCTCACGTCTGCGTGAAGAAGCGCGCAACGTATTTATTGGTGATATCACCCTGCCCACCGTCAGCGACTGGTCGATTGCCGATGCCAGTGACTATTTCAATCAGCTCCAGTTTTCTGGTCAGAAAGCGCAGATCGCTGAAAAAGTGCTGAAAGAGATTGGCGATCGTCTCGGCTTTTTGGTCAACGTCGGGCTGAATTATCTGAGCCTATCGCGCTCTGCCGATACCCTTTCTGGCGGTGAAGCGCAACGGATTCGGCTGGCGAGCCAAATTGGTGCGGGCTTAGTTGGTGTAATGTACGTACTCGACGAACCCTCGATTGGCTTGCATCAACGCGATAACGAGCGTTTGCTAAGCACCCTGACCCACCTGCGCGATTTGGGCAACACCGTGATTGTGGTGGAACACGATGAAGATGCGATCCGCATGGCGGATCATATTATCGACATCGGCCCAGGTGCTGGCGTGCATGGTGGCGAAGTGCTCTGCGCTGGCGATCTTGCCAAAATCACCGCCTGTGATGCGTCCATCACCGGCCAATATTTGTCAGGCAAGAAAAAAATTGAAGTCAGTTCACTGCCAACGCCGTGCGATCCGAACAAGATGATCAAACTGTTTGGCGCCAGCGGCAACAACCTCAAAGATGTCGATCTCGAGATCCCGGTGGGGCTGCTGACCTGTATTACTGGCGTGTCGGGATCAGGTAAATCGACCCTGATTAACGATACCTTTTTCCGTATCGCCCACAAGATGCTCAACGGCGCGACAGTCACCGAGCCTGCGCCGTATAAAAGCATTGAAGGCATGGAGCAGTGCGACAAAGTGGTCGACATCGACCAAAGCCCGATTGGCCGGACACCGCGCTCCAACCCAGCCACCTATACCGGCATCTTCACCCCAATCCGTGAGCTGTTCTCGGCGACCCAAGAATCACGTACCCGCGGTTATCAGCCGGGGCGTTTCTCGTTCAACGTCAAAGGCGGTCGCTGCGAAGCCTGTCAGGGCGACGGTTTGATTAAAGTGGAGATGCACTTTCTGCCCGATGTGTATGTACCGTGCGACGTGTGTAAAGGCAAACGCTATAACCGCGAAACGCTGGAAGTGAAATACAAAGGCAAGAGCATTCACGAAGTGTTGCAGATGACCGTTGAAGAAGCGCGTATCTTCTTTGATGCGGTTCCTGCAATTGCCCGTAAACTGCAAACCCTGATGGAAGTGGGCTTGTCTTATATTCAACTTGGCCAAAGCGCGACCACACTTTCAGGCGGTGAGGCGCAGCGGGTGAAACTGGCCAAAGAGCTGTCAAAACGCGATACCGGCCAAACCCTGTATATTTTGGATGAGCCCACCACCGGGCTGCACTTTGCCGATATTCAGATGCTGTTGGATGTATTGCATCGCCTCAAGGGCCAAGGAAACACCATAGTGGTGATTGAGCACAACCTTGATGTGATCAAAACCGCTGATTGGATTGTCGATCTCGGCCCGGAAGGTGGCGCGGGCGGTGGTACCATTTTAACGGCTGGAACACCTGCTCAAGTCGCTCAGCACCCAACATCGCATACAGCGCGTTTTTTGAAACCGATGTTGAGTTGAGTTTTTTCGGTGAAACAAATAGTTACCCGCTAGACACAATTTGATAAAAAAGACAGTTATCTCAAGCGTAAGCTGGCGATTTCGCGGGCTTGCGCTACAATTTTGTGGATATTTGTTGGCCACAGCGCTATAATCCGCCCCTTTTTAACGGAAAAGTCGGCGCGGGGTCGGATTTTCCGTCTGTGTGAAACCATTCCTGTGTCTATTTTGACACATCCACAAGGCTACAAAATTCAATGTCATCTGAACTTACTTTCCGTGAACTCGGTTTGTCCGAGGAGCTTTTAGTTGCGCTCAACGAGCTTGGCTATGAGCATCCAACCCCTATCCAAGCAGCGAGTATCAAACCGCTGATCGAGGGCAAGGATATCCTTGGTCAAGCCCAAACTGGTACCGGTAAAACCGGTGCATTTGCGTTGCCGTTACTGAACGCAATCAAACGTGACCTCAACGCCCCGCAGATTCTGGTTCTGGCGCCAACGCGCGAACTTGCTGTACAAGTTGCCGAAGCCTTTTCCAGCTATGCCAAATTTATCAAAGGGTTCCACGTACTGCCTATCTATGGCGGTCAAAGCATGCATCAACAGTTGCAAGCTCTGCGTCGTGGTGCTCAGGTTGTTGTAGGTACACCTGGCCGCGTGATGGATCATATGCGTCGCGGCACGCTTAAACTTGATAATCTGCAATCTTTAGTGCTCGACGAAGCCGATGAAATGCTCAAAATGGGCTTCATCGATGACATTGAATGGATTCTTGAGCACACCCCAGAAACTCGCCAATTGGCACTGTTTTCAGCCACCATGCCTGAGCAGATCAAGCGTGTGGCAAACAAGCACCTGAACGAACCAGTCAATATCAGTATTGCGGCCAGCCACACCACCGTTGATTCTATCGAACAACGTTTTGTGCAAGTTGCGCAACACAACAAACTGGAAGCCTTGGTGCGCGTACTGGAAGTGGAAAACACGGAAGGTATCATCATCTTCGTGCGTACCCGTAACTCATGTGTGGAACTGGCTGAGAAGCTGGAAGCCCGCGGTTACGCCAGTTCACCACTGCATGGCGACATGAACCAACAAGCGCGTGAACGCGCAGTTGAACAGCTGAAATCTGGCAAGCTGGATATTCTGATTGCGACTGACGTTGCAGCGCGTGGTTTGGACGTTGAACGTATTGGCCACGTTATCAACTACGATATTCCATACGACACCGAAGCCTACGTACACCGTATTGGCCGTACTGGCCGTGCTGGCCGTACCGGTATGGCGATCCTGTTTGTGACTAACCGTGAAATACGCATGCTGCGCACCATCGAACGCGCCACCAACAGCCGTATTTCGCCAATGAAGATCCCAGGTCCAGAAGTGGTGGCAGAGCGTCGTTTGTCTCGTTTAGGCGAGCAGATCGGTAGCGTCATCAACAATGAACAGTTGGACTTTATGCAAAGCGCTGTGGGCACCCTGTGTTCACAACTGGAAATCGAAATCGATACCCTGGCTTCAGCACTGCTGTACTTAGTACAACAAGAGCGTCCACTGCAACCACCAGCGATCCAAGAACGTGTGCGTGATAGCCGTGACAGCCGCGAAGGTCGCGATGGTCGTGATGGCGGTTCACGTGGCGATGACCGTAACGGTGATCGTAAACCACGTCGCGCCCGCCCAACTGGCGATCTCGGTATTGCTGAACAGCTAAAAGACAACCCAGAGATCAAGATGGCGCGCTACGTGATTGAAGTGGGTCGTGACCACGGTGTAGGTGTGGGCAACATTGTTGGCGCGATTGCTAACGAAGCCAACATCGACAGCCGTTACATCGGTCAAATTCAATTGCTGGATCAGATCAGTACTGTTGACCTGCCTACTGGCATGCCAAAAGAAGTGTTAGCCCACCTGCGTGGTGTGCGTGTATGTGGTCGCCCAATCAATATCCGTGAAGCGGGTACTGAAGTTGAAGGCGCTTCATCATCACGTCGTCCACGTCGTGACGGCGGCGCACCTCGTCGCAGTGAAGGTCGTGGTGAAGGTCGCAGCAGCGAAGGCCGTAGCGAAGGTCGTGATGGCCAACGCCGTGAACGCCGCAGCGAAGGTGGCGAACGTAAGCCACGTCGTCGTGACAGCAAATAATTCACGCCAACGCTAAATGCAAAAGGGAACCCATGGGTTCCCTTTTTCGTATCGCGATTACCGTTACATGAACATAGATGAGCTGAGCCATCGATAAACCGCCTTAGAGCTCAGCGGTTAAGTCCCGAAGCGCGTCATCTCAAAGCGGTTTAGCAGTCGGTGGATCAAATACAGCACCACCAAGGTTGCCACAATCGAGCCAAGAATACTGCTGATGCGGTACATGGCGCTAAACACCATATCGCTATTTGGCGACAGATATTGCCCAAACAAAATACCAAGGGTGGTCATTGAACCAAAGCCGATGCCAGAGCCCGAACGCTCTTTGACGTGGATTTGAGCACAGAGCATGACGCATATCCAAAACAGCGGTAGCAGGAACAGCAAAATCTCAGCCCAATCATAGAGTAAGATTTGAATCATTAATCCCATCCCTACGCCCACAATCGTACCGTAAGCGCGCTTACGAGCGTAACCTAACGCACCGTTCCAATGCATCGGGAACAACAGCAGTAACGTTGTAGCTTGGGCCGATAATGAGTCTTGCAGATCAAACATCTGAAACACCACAAACGACATGGTTGCCATCGTGGCGCCGAGTATCGCTTCATGGCGACGGCGATGGGGCTGTTTGCCTTCAGGCTTAAATGCTGGACGTTGTTCAACATCGGGGATGAGCCACTTCATCAAGTAGGCAATGCCCACAGCCACAAAGGCCGACATCAGGTTCAGAGTGATGAGGTCATTCACATCCACCGTTGAATAGCTGGCAAAGTGCAGCATGATGCTGAGATTGATGACACCACTCGCGCCGTACAGAAACAACGGCCCTTTCGACATACAGGCAAACCGATGCAGAAATAACACAAAGGCAAACAAGGTCATCGCCACCGGATGACTGCCCAACATGCCACCGACCAAGCCCACCTCAAGCGCGCATAACACACTGGAGGCAATCATCTGTCTGGCCGCATGCGCATTCATCACCGGCACCAAGCCAAGCAACAACATCGGCGTCACTACAAAAAATACGCCGTTGTCCCAACCCATAACCTTGCACAGGGCAAAGCCCAAGGTCGCGCCGGTGGCAATCCGTAAACATTGGCGTAAGTCGTTTGCAGTTAACGACATATGAGGTAAAAACATAACGGCCTTTAGTAGATGTAGTGCAGCAAGGCAATGAACTTAATTTGCGCTTTGGCAAACCAGTGCATGATGCCGGACTCAGGCAGCAGTTGCACTGTGGCACGCGCGCCAGCGGCCAGTTCACGTTGCGATGGATGCTCCAAGGTAAAGTGCAACCGTAGGCGCTGTGCATCACGCACCCAGCGGTTAGATTGCTCTGGCGCAGCCAAAGAGCCATCGGCAGAAAACTGCCCAGCACTCACACCGGCATCAATACTGCTAACACTGGCGGCATACAGCATGCCCGGATCACCGTCGAAGGTGACGTAGGCGCGATAGCCTTGCGCAACATTGCGAATGGTTTTTTCACGAAAGTCAGCAATCACATCAAGCTGATCAGACACCAAAGCCATCACCGGCGCATTGGCGGATAACACGCTACCTTGCTGCAACTGCAGGTTACTGACCACTCCATCTTGATCCGCTTTCACTTGGGTGTAGGACAGATTCAGCTTTGCTTGCGCCAATTGGTTTTTGGCCAGTCGTAAGCGCAAGTTATCTTCGCCAACACTCCCGCGAGACACCTGCAATCTGCGTAAGGTTGCCCGTGCGGCATCTAAGCTTGCTTGGGCGGTTTTCACATCGGTAAAACTTTGCTCTTCGCTCTGGCGCGACACACTGTTATCTGCCACCAGTTTATGCAAACGCCGTGCTTCACGTTGGGCTTGCTCTAGCGCCGCATCATCGGCAATCACCGTGGCTTTGGCAGCGGCAATCTGCGCATCGAGTTCGGCGTTATCTTGCAGTGCTTGCTCTAAGTTCAATTGTGCTTGTTGCAGTGCTAACTGATAAGGTGCAGCGTCAATCTCAAACAGCACTTGCCCTTGTTTGACGTGTTGGTTGTTACTCACCTGCACATTGACGACTTTGCCCGATACCTGCGGTGCCACTTTGGTGATTAGCCGGGTCGCCATCGCTTGGGGAGTTAATGGCGCCGACATATCCGCAAAAATAAAATAGCCAAACAGCAAAACAAACCCACAGATAGCGAATTTAATAATGCGGGCGAATTGTTGATCTGGTGTCATTTACAACAAGGCTCCTTTAACGGTCTAAGGTTTTTAATTGATCGAGTTTATCCAGTGCTGACTGAGTGATTTGACTCAGCACTTGTTCGAAAATCTTGAGTTGTTCAGAGGAGACGTCTTGCAACATTTCAGCGCGAATTTTGACGATACGCGACTCGAGCTGTGCTAACACTTGGCGGCCAGCCTCGGTGGTGTTCACGATGCGGGCGCGTTTATCTTGGGTACAGCTCACGCGGGTGACTAGCCCCTGCTCCTCAAGTTGACCAAGCGTACGCATTAACGAGGGCAGTTCGATCTCCAGCGATTCCGCCAACTGCTTTTGGCTCACACCATCGCCCATGCGCTTTAATTTCCACAGCGCGGTCCAGCGCGGATGGGTTAACCCTAATGGCGCCAATTCAGCATCGGCCACCATGCGCCATAACCGCTGGCAGCGCCCAAGATGTTCAACGAGTGAGTACTCGCGCAGATGTGTAGCTTCGGCGGTCATGTGATCTCCAACTTACTTAGCAGGCGAAGTATTATATTTATTTAGCCTGCTAAGTAAACAGTAAATACTAATTTTCTAAAGAAGATTTAGATCACGTTTTACAATTGGTGGAATAAGCGCCGAAATGACACCAAGAGAGCAATAAAAAACCCGCAACTAATGCGGGTTTATGGAAAGTTTGCGCAGCGCTTATTCAGCGGCGCTTTGTGGTCTTACGCCAAGGGTATGGCAGATAGCGTAGGTGAGCTCAGCACGGTTCAGGGTATAAAAGTGGAAATCTTTCACCCCTTCACGGCTCAGTACTTTCACCATATCAATCGCAACGTTCGCCCCGACCAGTGAACGGGTGCCCGCATCGTTATCCAAGCCTTCAAACTGACGATGTAACCAGCGAGGCAGTGACACATTGGTCATGCCAGCAAATCGTTTCAGTTGGTTAAAGTTAGTCACCGGCAAAATGCCCGGCACAATCTCTACGTCTATCCCAGCGGCTACGCAGCGATCACGAAAGCGTAGATAAGATTCAATATCAAAGAAAAACTGGGTGATCGCGCGGTTAGCACCAGCATCGATCTTGCGTTTCAGATTGATCAGATCTGCCTGAGCATTCGGCGCATCAGGGTGAACTTCTGGGTAAGCGGCCACCGAAATATCAAAGTCCGCCACGCTTTTCAGCAAGCGCACCAGATCATTGGCAAAACGGGTTGGCTTTGGGCTACCGTCAGGCAAATCACCACGCAGCGCCACAATGTTACGTATACCAGTGTTCCAGTAGTGTTTAGCCAGCTCTAACAGCTCTTCATCCGTCGCATCAACCAGGGTCAAATGCGGTGCCGCCACCAAGTTGGTTTCTTTCTGAATACGTTCAATCACGCTATGGGTACGGTCACGCACCCCTGAGTTAGCGCCATAAGTTACCGATACAAACTTAGGGTTAAGCGGCTCCAAACGTTGAATGGAATTCCACAGAATGGTTTCCATTTCAGGCGTAGATGGCGGGAAAAATTCAAACGAAACATTAATATCACCGTTCAGATCAGCAAGACTCTGGTTGAGTGAGTTGGCGTGTTGTGCGTGATGAAAAGCCATGTTGAATTCTTCCTCGATTTTTATCTATCTGGACGTTTGGACGTCTATATGGCTGTATACTAGAGAAACTGACACTGAAGTCAAGCAAAAAACAGCCTAGATCACAGTATAAATGGCGTGCGATCTATCGAGTCGTTAATTTTTATTGGGGACAATTGCGAATATGTGAATATGCAATAAGAAATGAATGGATACTGGCGAGATTAAAATCGTAGATGGGTACGCTAAGCCAAGGTACTTAGGCCAACTGAGATGCTCAAATAGAAAAGATCAACCAGCCAAACGCCAGCATTAAGGCAATCGACAGCAATACCATCACCACTAACATTCTTGAGCGACGCATTGATTCACCAAGCGCTTTCATCGCTTGCGTCGGCAACGCCGATAAACTTTGTAGAATTAAACTGACGATACCGTCCATTGTTTCCCTCAATTTAGCTACGAAAGCTAACGTCATTATTTTACTCAGACCACACAGCAAACTCATTGCCACTGGGTTCCAAAAACTGGAACCGGCGACCACCGGGAAAGCTAAAAATAGGTTTAATAACCTCACCGCCATTGGCGACGACTTTGGCCAAGGTAGCTTCTAAATCAGCGCTATAAAACACCAGCAACGCGCCACCAGAAGCCGTTTGACTTGCCGCCGCAGCCTGATAAAAACCGCCATCCAAGCCTTGGTTACTAAAGGCGGTGTAGTCTGGGCCATAATCCACAAACGCCCAGCCAAATACCGCCGTAAAGAATGCTTTGGTGGCCACTAAATCTTGCGCGGCAAATTCAACATAGTTGAGTTTTTCATGTTCCATGGTGCTACATCGCTAAGCTGTTGTGCATTAGGCTTCAACTTACGCTAGTTAGCTGAATTGTCCATAAAAAAACCAGGAGAGATTCACCAGCTTTCGCACCAGCCTGTTTGACAGTATTTAGAACTGATAACCTACCGCAAAGCCGCCGGTGAAGCCCTCTTTATCAAAGTCGGCACCGGAGATCCGCCCATAGCCCCACTCAAGCCGTACCCGTAGGCCGCGTTCACTTAGGCCGTGACGGTTATAGCTATAACTCACGCCTAGCCCGTTTACCGTATGATTATCAAAGGGTTCAGCAAGCGCAGTGCCAATTGCGCAGCCCATCGTATAACCAACACTGCCGGACTCGCTGTCACTACCACACCATTCCTTATGGCCATTACGCACCCCAAGAGCGCCAGCAACAATCCCCAGCGCATGGCGATTATTATCATCCACTGCCTGTTCAAAACCGGCGGATACACCATCATCCAACCCCACTTTGTAGTTGGCGAACCAACGCTGTTGGTCATTTGGGTGATAGGAGACTTCGGGGATCACCATAAACGGCAAGCCACCGGTAAGGCTGAAGTGCGTTTCGCCCGCGACAGCAGGCAAGGTAGAGGCAGCAACGACAACCGCTGCAGCAGCAGAGATGAATTTCATTGGATATCCTTATCGACATTAAGCAATGATGCATTGGAACTTTCATAATACAAACACAGTCGACCATCACCAAGAGCACAAATGTAAATTCTCTTTAATAAGCATACTGTTAGCATCTTTAACTGGGCTTGAACCTACCCAAAGCGTTGGCATTGATCTCCAACAAAAAAGCTCCCGAAGGAGCTTTTTTCGCGTGCGGTTGAGACGGCGAATCGGTTAGTCTTGCAACAAATCTTTACAGATCTGCACTAAATCAGACTGCACCGCAGCAGCAGTGACTTCGCGCCCCGCCCCCGGACCACGAATGATCAGCGGATTGCCTTGATAGAAGGTACTGCGAATAACAAATACGTTGTCACCAGGGGTTAAGTTGGCATACGGATGCGAGTTTTCCACCCATTGCAATGAAACTTCCGCTTGAAGGCTATCACCTGAACGATCCAACGCCGCCACGTAACGCAACACTTTGTTTTGCTCATTGGCCGCAGCAAACTGTTGCGCCAAATCATCATCCATCTCATGCATGCGCGCCAGAAACTCATCCAACGGCACATCCACCAGATTAGCGGGCACCAGTGAACTCAATTGAATATCTTCCAGCTCTAACTCTAAACCAATCTCGCGGGCCAAAATCAGCAGCTTACGTTGCATATCACGGCCAGAGAGATCGTCACGCGGATCGGGCTCGGTAATGCCCAAGCCCTTGGCTTGCAGCACCAATTCAGAGAAAGGTTTTACCCCATCATATTGTTCAAATAGCCAACACAAAGTGCCAGAAAAGATACCGCCAATTGCCGCCACTGAGTCACCGCTGTTATGCAGATCGTTCAACGCATGTTGGATCGGTAAACCGGCACCACAGCTGGCGTTATAACGCCAGAACAAGCGGCGGTTACTGAGCATCTGCTTCAGTTCACGATAGAAAGTTAGCGGGCCAGAACCGGCCAACTTATTGGCGCTGACCATGTGAATGCCGCGGCTGAAAAACTCTGGGTATTGCAAAGTCAGCGCCGCACTGGCACTGATGTCGAGCGCTACCAACTCATCGGCGGTCAGAGTTTCAATGCGCTCAAACAAGTGATCATATTGATACGGCGTGGCTTCGTTAGCCATCCGCGCTTGCCAATCGCTGCTGCTGATACCGTTATCATCCACTAATGCTTCACGCGAGCGCACGATGCCGACCAGTTCAACTTGGGCTTCTAGCTCACGGCTCAAACGCTTTTGCGCGCTTTCAAACAAGTTCAACCAAGCTTCACCAATGTTGCCAACACCCAGCACAATAATGCCGATGCGTTTACGCGGTCCAGCACAGCGGCGATGTACTTTTTGGGTCAGCAGCGACACTTGGCCTTGTGGCACTAAGGTCACGAGGCTCAATTCATCTTGATACAGCGGCCGCGCATCACGGCTGAGCAAACGGGCAAAACTGCGACGATACTGCGCGGCGGCACTGCTCACCAAGGCGACTAAGCCAAAGCCGAGATGTTCTTGAATATCGCTAATCTGCAACTCAGCGCTGACGGATGTCAACAGCGCTTGGGCTTGCTTACGCAGTTCCGGGGTGAACACCACTTCATGGCGGAATTTGCTGTGTTGCCAATGCGCTAACGGGCGTAACCCTGCGGCAATAAAGGCGTCAAATAATGCATTCCACTCACTGTCTAATTGGAAAGTGATCGACAGCACTTCATCCAGATTAGTCACCACTGGCGCACTAGCCGCGTCGCATTGCGGCGTCACCAGGGTAAATTCGGTTTGCGGCGCATAGCTTGAGCGCACCGCTAAGCTGACCTGAGTGTCAAACAGCGGTTGCAGTGTGCGCGAGTGCAGCACCGGCGAACCAAGGCGTGCCAAGCGATCTGCTTCAACCAATGACATGGTTTTCAGTAGCTTAGCACCTTGGATCTTGTTCGGATCGGCATTGAATACCCCTTCGACATCGGTCCAAATGGTAACGCGATCGATATCGGCGAGGCTGGCAATCAAGGTGGCGCTAAAGTCAGAGCCATTGCGCCCCAACAACAGCGTTTCACCGTTCGGGTTGGCGCAGATAAACCCGGTGATCACCAAGCGCTCATCAGGATGTTCCTGCAGCGTTTTTTGCACCAACTCGCGCGATGCCTCGGTGCGGATTTTCGGTACTGCGCCTTCATCGGCAATCAGCAGCTGTCGCGCATCGATGTTGCTGGCGGCAACGCCCGATTCACGTAACAGTGCCGCCATCAAACGGGCGGACCAACGCTCACCAAAGCTCACCACTTCGCTGCATTGGTATTCGCTCAGTTGCTCGAGTTGCAATAAGGTCATCAGCTGCGAGCGATCTGAACTCAAACGCTCGCGCAGTTGCCGCGCTTGCTCGTTGCCTAGCAGCTGTTCAATCAAGTTTTGCTGATAGTTCATCAGCACTTGCAGCTCTTCTTGCCACAACTGCTTGGCTTCGCGCAGGGCGAGTAATTTGTAGAGGAAATTGGTGGTTTTACCTGCCGCCGACACCACGACCAAATCATCTGGGCGTCCATGAGTAAGCAGGATATGCGCAACGCGGCGATAGCAATCTGGGTCTGCCAGACTTGAGCCGCCAAATTTATGCAAGTGACTACGCGCCATCTCGTTTAATGCTCCAATATTCAGCAAGCTGCAACAGCAGCGAGGCCCGCAGCGATATCATTCAGCAGGTCTTGCGGATCTTCAATACCGACCGACAGGCGGATCAGTGTCTCTTTAATGCCAGCTTCAGCGCGAGCTGCTGGCTCCATCGCACGATGGGTCATGGTGGCCGGAACTGCCACGAGGCTTTCCACCCCGCCTAAACTTTCCGCCACTGAAAAATAGTTAAGTGCGCTTAAAAATGCCGCCACTTCTTGCTCGCCACCCTTGAGCTCGAAACTCAGCATGGCACCAAAGCCTTTTTGTTGCTTGGCAGCGATCTCATGGCCGGGATGCGATTTCAACCCTGGATAATATACCTTGTCTACTTGATCGCTGTTGCTTAATAACGCAACTATTTGTTCGGCGTTACTTTGATGCTCGCGAATGCGCAATGACAAAGTGCGTAAACCACGCAGCGTGAGGTAACTGTCAAACGCGCCGCCGGTCAAGCCAAGGGTATTTGACCACCAGTGCAGTTGCTCAGACACCGCAGGATCTTTGGCAATGACGGCACCGCCAATCACATCGCTGTGACCATTGATGTATTTGGTGGTGGAGTGCACCACGATATCGGCACCCAAGGTCAACGGTTGTTGCAGCGCGGGGGATAAGAAGGTGTTATCCGCCACCAGCAGCGCACCAACCTTTTGGCATTCAGCGGCCATCGCCGCAATATCCACCACCCGCACTAACGGGTTGGAAGGGGTTTCAATCCATACCATTTTTGGCGTTTGCGCAAAGGCTTGATTGACTGCATTGGCATCGGTTTGATCAACCACCAGCAGCTTAAAGCTGCCTTTCTTGGCCAGATTGGTGAACAAACGATAGCTGCCACCGTAACAATCGTGCGGCACTATCAATAGGTCGTTTGGCCCAAGCAAGCTGGTGACCAGCGTAATCGCCGCCATACCACTGGCAGTGATTACGCCCGGGCAACCTTGTTCTAATTCACCGAGCGCATCGCCGAGAATCGAACGGGTTGGGTTACCTGAACGACTGTAATCAAACGCACGTGGATTTTTGTGGCCATCAAAGGCATAGTTAGTCGAAAGATAAATCGGCGGAACCACGGCCCCGTGCTGTGTATCGGATTCAATCCCTTGACGGACAGCCGCTGTTGCTATTTTCCGCTGTGTCATTTTCGACTCCTCTGCATGCGGTTCAACATCTATAGATGTCTGGACGTCTAAATTCTACCAAGCTAACCACTATCGTCAATAGGCATATAGACGTTTAGACATCTAAAAGTATAGAATTCTATCTATCCAACACAGTTTTTGCCTACCGACATTTGACTGGCTGCCTTTAGCGGTTAAAATCGGCGGCGAATTTAAGATATAGCAGGTGCAACGATGACTGAATGGAACGGAGAATACATCAGCCCATACGCTGAGCACGGCAAGAAGAACGAACAAGTGAAAAAAATCACTGTATCGATTCCGCTCAAAGTGCTGAAGATTTTGACTGATGAGCGTACGCGCCGCCAAGTAAACAATTTACGTCATGCCACCAACAGCGAACTGTTGTGTGAAGCCTTCCTGCATGCTTACACAGGTCAACCCTTACCGAACGATGGCGATCTATGTAAGGATCAACCCGATAGTATTCCTGCCGATGCCAAACGTCTGATGGACGAAATGGGCATTGAATGGGAAGAGTTAGAATAACGCTTGCCGTTAATCATTAAAGCGGTCTTTGACCGCTTTAATGCTTACTTATCATCATGCAGTCACTTATCGACCCCACCACGCTGCTACTCGCCTCGCTGATTATCTTTTCTGGGGCTGTGGTACAAAGCCTCATCGGCTTCGGCCTAGCCGTTGTCTCCGCACCGCTACTCTATATTGTTGACCCTGAATTGGTTCCTGTGCCAGTGATTTTAATGGGATTCACTATCTCGTTACTCACGCTAGTGCGCGAACGCAGCCATCTTGAATTTAATGGCTTGCAATGGGGCTTAGTGGGGCGTATTCCCGGCGGCTTAATTGGCGCCACTTTATTATTGCTGGCACCGCAGCCTGTACTGGGCTTAATGATTGCCGCGATTGTGGCAATTGCGATTCTGCTCAATGTAAAGCACTACAGTATTGCGGTGAACCGAGTCACCATGTTTATCGCTGGTATCTTTTCGGGGATTTTTGGCACTATTGCTGGCATTGGCGGCCCACCAATGGCGCTGCTGCTTACGGGGCGTGATGCGGGTAAGTTTCGTGCGGCACTGTCGGCCTTTTTTGCGCTTGCGAGTTTGCTCAGCCTGCTGATCTTATTGTGCGTTGGCAAACTACATTGGCACCATCTATTACTGGCATTGGTGCTCGTCCCAGCGGTATTTATCGGATTTTGGGTGTCGAATTTTATCGTGCCTTATATTGACCGGCGCCGCACACGTCAATTTACGCTTGCGCTTTGTAGCCTCAACGTCTTGGTATTAACAGTTAAATCCTGTTTAAGCTGGTAAAAAAAGAGCCCGCAATGGCGGGCTCAAAGACGCTAACAACCACAACTAACTTAGCTTGCGTTTCACGGATGTCGCTTTTAACTGACGCGGCGCTTAACTGATATAGCTTTGACCGGCATACAAAATGAAGTGCCGCAGTGCCAATACTCCGGTCAAACTGGCGCAGGCCGCTAATACGGTCACGCCTTTGCCATGACGCAGCTCGGCAGGGAGTAACCGTGATAACAGCGGAATACCAAAGCCCACCCCAACCACCAGCGCCCAGAACACTACTGCCCATTGGCCCGTGGTCAGTGACGCCAGCGCCGATGCTGCCGCACCACCTTTGAAGTACAGCGCGGAGAACAGCATCAGCAGAAACAGCATCTCGATACCCACAACAGGCAGCTCAACCCTATGCAAGCCACTGATTTCGGCGCTATGGCTATCGGTTTTAAACCAAATCAATGCGACTAAGGCATTGGCCGCTGCACCTGCAGAAATCCCTGACACCAAGAACAGCGCCGGTAAAATTGCGGTATTGAGCATCGGGTACACATTCATGGCAGAGATCAAAAAGCCAGTGTAAGCGCCCACCACAATCCCTAAGCCAAACAGCAACACTTCCAGCGGTTTGCGCCATCCAAGCAACGCCTCGGCAACTCCGCCCAATAGCGGCCAGTTGGCTAATGGCGCACGGAATACCAGCAGCGCATAGGCAAAGGTCAGCGGAATGTAGAGCAGCAGTGCAATCACCCCAATCGACATCACTGAGCTGAGATTGTAGTTAATCAAAATCAGCCAGAAGTGGAACGGTTTGGTCAGGTCAAACACCAAACACAGCATGCCTAAACAGATCGCCAGCGGTGCCACCAGTGCCGCCGCTTTGATAATTGGGCTTTCAAACTGTTCGCCTTTGGCCCAGCGTAGCGCCAATGCCACCATGACCGCCCCAGCGGACAACCCCGCCAGAAACAGATAGACCGCGATTACCCAGTGCCAAGTCACCGGATCATATTGGCTCATGTCGCCCCAAATATTGTTCATGATGCGATTCCTCCTTTTTTGGCGGGAATTCGATACACCCGAGGCTCTGCGCCCAGATGGACTTTGTCGCGGTAAGTTGCGCGAGTTGCGATGATTTGTGCCACTTCGGAGCTGGCATCGTTGGCATCGCCAAACACCAAGGCGTTGGTTGGACACACGGTCACGCAAGCCGGTTGTTCACCGCGTTTCAGGCGTGTATCGGTACAGAAGTTACATTTATCGGCTACCCGAGTGACAGGGTTCATAAAGCGCACTTTGTAGGTACACGCCGCCACGCAGTATTGGCAACCCACGCACTTATCTTTGTTGATGGTGATAATGCCATCATCATTGCGATAGGCTGCGCCAGTTGGGCAAACCTTGATACAAGCGGCATCCTCACATTGTTGGCAGGAGATGCGCGCATAGCTGTAGTGCAGATTAGGCATCTCACCAAAGGGGCCTTCAACGCGCACTTGCAATCTTGCTACGCCATCGGGCACATCGTTTTCAGTACGGCAGGCGACATTACACGCCTGACAGCCGATGCATTTGTTTTCGTCATGCACCATGACATATCGCTTATTCATGTTGGCCTCCCCTTATGCCTTTTCCAATTTCACGCCGGTGGTATGGACACACATACCGCTAATAGGCGCTGTTTGGTGAGGTAGCAAATTACCGCAGTGGATCCCCTTACCTGTGGCACGGGTGAGTTCGCGGTTCTTCGAGCCAAAGCCCATGTAGGCAAAAACCGTATCGGGACGTATGCCCTTGGTGACCAATGCCTTGCCCTCTTCACTGCCAGCACTTGAGGTCAGCCGAATCTTATCGCCATCGGCAATACCGCGTGCGGCTGCCGTTTTGGGATGGATCCACACCGCGTTGTCAGACATTAAGTTGGCCAGCATCGGCACATTGTGCGTGGCACCGTTGGTGTGTACCGCGACTTTGCCTTGAATAAAGTAGAGCTCATCGGGTTGCTTGAGGGTGACATCACGGAAGACGATGTTGCCGCGTCCAGCAACAAGGGCTTCAACCGTGTCGGAGTACAGCTCAATTTTGCCGCTTGGAGTTTTAAATTTCAGATGCGAGCCATAACTGCCATCGTCGTCAGCCGCGATAGCAGTGGCAAATTCCGCAGTAAAGTCGGCCACCATTTTTGGTTCGCGCAGCATCAGCGGCTTACCAAAACTGACATAACCCTCTGTTTTAATGCGCTTCAGTAACGCATAATCTTTATGGACTTGGGCTAGTTGCAGAGTATGAATATCGTCCCATGGATAATAGTCTTGATACCCCAATTTGATGCCTAATTCGCGGAAGATCTGCCACGCTGGCTTGGTATCGCCAATCACCTCAACCACTTGTTGGCGCACATAATAGGCAGGGTTCTTACCTGACTTATCGGCAATCTCTTCATCCCGCTCCAGATAGGTTGACTCAGGCAGCATATAATCAGCGTAAGCCGCGGTTTCGCTGATATACAGATCGCAGGCCACCACCAGATCGAGCCCTTTGAGCACTTTTTCGATGCGCGCTCTGTCGGTCATGGTTTGCATTGGATTGGTACGCGCCATAATCCAGCCATGGATTGGATAAGGCTTGCCCGTTTCAAAGGTATCGAGAATCGATTGATACACCCCGCCCATGCTGGCAACGAGGCTGAATTGTTTATCGTAGGTGTCGATCCGTTCAGCAGTCGGACTTGGGATTTTCACCCCAGGTTTTGCCAGACTCGGGGCCACATCAGCACCGGCAAACTTGTTGTAAGTTTTGGCTTTTTTACCGGCATAAATGCCGCCTTTACGCTCAAAGTTGCCAATCAACACGTTGGCGGCATAGATGGCGCGGCGCAGTTCAAACTCTTCTGGCGTAAAGGTATTGCGGTGACCAAAATCGACCACCGCATGGGGTGCAGCTTTGGCCAGCTCATGGGCAATACGGCGAATGTCCTTGGCCGACACATCGGTTAAGCTTGCCGCCCATTCAGGGGTGTAGTCACGCATCTGCGCTGCAAACTGTTCAAAGCCCGCGACATAACGTTCAACAAAGGCTTTGTCGTAAAGATTATCGGCAATCAGCACATGGTTCAGCGCCAATGCGATGGCAATATCACTGCCGGGTTTGACCGGATACCATTCGTCCGCTTTGGAGGCGACCACTGAAAACCGCGGATCAAACACCACTAGTTTGGCGCTTTTCTCCATCTGCGCCTTCATCAACCCGCGGGTTTCCGACATGTTGATGCCTTCGTAAAGGTTATGGCCAAAGTTGATAATGTATTTGCTGTTGCCAAGATCGCGTTTGACCTTAGTGCCAAACATCACTTGCGCTGCGACACCATAAGCACCGGGGCAAAGCGAGAAGTGAGTAAAGGTATTGGGGCTGCCGTAGGCTTTGGCGAGATCAAACACATAGCCATGCTCAGAGCCAGATTTAGACGAAAACACCACGCTTTCTGCGCCATGTTGTTGCTTGATCTGCTGCATTTTTTCAGCAATTTCGGCGTAGGCTTGCTCCCAGGAGATCTCTTGCCACTTACCTTCGCCACGCTCGCCGACACGCTTCAATGGCTTCACAATCCGCTGTGGATCGTAGAGTAAGCTGTGCCCAGCACCACCACGGGCGCACACCTTACCGCCAAAGGATTTGGCCGCTTTATTGCCTTCAATAAAGACGGTTTTGCCATCGACCACTCTGGCCGAAATTGGACAGCGAGTTGAACACATTTCACACATGCTATTGACGGCGGTTGCACTGCCTTTGAGTGGCTCAGCGCCCATTGCGGCAATGGAGCCGGGCAGCCCCCCTGAAAATGCACAAGCCGCCCCACTGGCTCCTGCGCCTTTCAGAAAGGCCCTTCGATCAAGCTTAATCATGGTTAACCTCCAACATCTTCCTCAGAAGATGAGTCGCTCACTTTTGAATTTTGCTTCGGTAACTTACGCAGTTACCTGTGTATTCGAGCGTATTGTTAATCCACTCAGAAATTATCGGTATTGTGGTAAACCACAATGGTGAAATGACTGTGATCTAACACACTAGGCTATTTCACAGAATTGATTTAAATGTGAACGAAATAACATTTTAAATTAATGTTAAATCCAACCAATTTTATTTTCGCTGGCAATCTTTTTTATTGCGCCATTTTCACAAATGTTAACTTGGTCACTATTAAAAAATGCCATTAAGCCTGGGTATATTTATTTATCATGAATTATTAAAGTTATTTCATCTTAATGATTTTACTAGATTTATTAATTCATAAAATTCTTATCAATTAGATTTTTTTCAATGAAATTTTTATCAATTAGAAAAATTTCATGAAAGTGATCAGCCTCAAATCTTCACATTTATACCTTTGCTAAATTGTTAACCGTTAAAAAAACAAAAATTCATTTCGCTAAAGAAATGAGCATTAAAATACGCAATATGAGGACTCGATGATGAAAACTAAACTCCAGCTTGGTGTGGTATTGCTGGCCGCTTTATTCGCTGTTGGCGCAACCGCGGCGGAAGGTGGAAACCCTAAAAAGGGCAAACATCTCTACAAAAAAGAGTGCAAAGTTTGCCATAGCAAAAGTGACGCCGCAGGGGAGATCACCCCAATGAGCAAAACCATGGCGCAATGGGACCGTTTCTTTGACAAAGACAAGCACGGCGCTAAACCCGAAGTGTTTGAAAAACTGTCAGAGCAAGATATCAAGGATATTCAACAGTTCCTGTATGACCATGCGGTGGACTCAGCACAACCACAAACGTGTGGTTAAGCCAAACCACGCTAGTTCGTCACCCACACCAATTTAATTGAAGGCAGTAAAAAATAATGGGGCTCAGCCTCAGGGACACTTGCTGCCTAAAAAAGACCGGATCACCGGTCAGGAGAGAGAATATGCGCACTCTTGTCGCGATTGTTGTTGCACAGGCGTTAGGGTTATCCGTGATGGCTGCCCCTGCTGTTTATGCCGCCGATCAACAGGATTCTGCCAAAATTGCCGAGTTGAAAAAGCAGCTGGCGGATCTTACCGAGGAGTTAGAAGATCTGACGACTCGCGTCTCGAAAAACGAACGCCATAGCGCTACCGACCGCATCGTACTGAGCGGCGATTTCCGCGTGAAAGCACACTCATTGCATTACCAAAACGTGACCTGGAATCCTGCGATTGCAGTGAACTTCAGTGATTTTGGTATGCGCGCTATGGCAGGTGAATATGGCAATCCTATGGATGCTAACTCACCGCTAGGCAAGATGATGACCGCCAATCCCGATCTGGCCATGGCGTTTCAGAGCGGCATGTTGCAAGGGGTGATGCCGTACGTTTTAGCCAACCCAGAAACCCAAGATATCGATAATGATCTGCTGTACACCACTCGGTTACGCCTCAACCTCAAGGCAAAAGTGTGGGACAACGTCGACTTTGCTGGCCGCCTGAGCATGTACAAAAACTGGGGTGATAGCACTGGCGTGCAAGTGTTTGATTCTTGGCGTTCATTCTCAATGGATGGCACCAACTCGGGTAACACATCCGGCGATTGGTTGCGGGTAGAACGCGCCTACTTTGACTGGCGTGATATCGGCGGTTCCCCCTTCTATTTATCGATTGGTCGTCGTCCATCTACTTATGGTCCTCCTAGCCAATACCGTGAAAACGAACTGCGTGGCGGCACCCCATCTGGCCACTTAGTTAACTTCAACTTTGATGGTTTGACCTTAGGTTACAAACTGGGTGAATTGCTTGATGTTGAAGGCATGGTTGTGCGCTTCTGCTACGGCCAAGGCTTTGAATCACAATGGGGCAATGGCGAACTGTTTGGCGACACTGTCACCAAAGATACCCACCTGGGTGGCTTTAACATTGACGTGATTAACGATGGCAACCACTTCCTGCAGTTAACCTTGTTTGGCGCCAAAGACATCAACGATGGCTTCAAAGGCACTATCGCCTTCCCTAACCAATTGGCCAGCATTTTTGCGCCAACCATGTATCAAGATCTGCAAAAGTTCGACAGCTTCAACTTTGTGACTCGCGTACAACCAAGTGGTGTGATTGGCGATATGTACTTGGGCGGCATCGGCTATGCCTACGAATCCGATGACGAACAGAAGTTTTTCGCCTCCTTTGGTTGGACCCAAACCAACGGTAACGGCAACGCCGGGATGTTTGGTGGCATGTTGTCTGACGCCGTATTCACTGCCGAGTTAAACGCTGACGGTACTGAAATCATTATGAGCCCAGCTACCGCCGACGATGACAGCAGCCACAACGGTTACGGGGTGTATGTGGGCATGCAGATCCCTGCACCTTACGGCAAAGTAGGCCTTGAGTATAACTACGGTTCTAAATACTGGACCCCATTCACTCAAGCGCAAGACGACCCTATCGGCAGCAAGTTAGCCACCCGTGGCCACGTGGTTGAAGGCTACTACATCTTTGATGTGAATCCGAAGATGTTCATCAAGCTGGCTGGCCTGTATTACGACTATGACTACACCGGCAGTGGCACCCCAGTGGGTGCGCCGCAAAAAGTGAGCGATGTCATCGCTGGGCGCGCTTACTCACTGCTGCCTGTGGTTGATAAGGCATACGACGTGAACGCCTCACTCACCGTGAACTTCTAATCGAGCGCCTCGGTTCGCCGAGGCAGGAGCAACATGATGAAACGACATTTACTGTTATTGCTGGCATTAGCCGCGAGCAGCAGTTACGCCGCAGGCCCTCACCAAGATGTTCTGCAAGGCCCATTTGCCAACGGCTCAGCAGTGACTGAAGCGTGCTTAGCCTGTCACGAGCAAGAAGCCACTGACTTTATGACCAGCTCACACTGGACTTGGGAATTAGAGCAGAAGCTGCCAGATCGCACAGTTAAACGTGGTAAGAAAAACGCAATTAACAACTTCTGTGTGTCAATCTCCGGCAACGAACCACGTTGTACCGTGTGTCATGCGGGTTATGGTTGGAAAGACAACAGTTTTGATTTTAAAGATAAAACCAAAGTGGATTGCTTAGTCTGTCACGACACCACCGGCAGCTATGTGAAAACCGTTGCGGGTGAAGCCATGGAGAATATCGACCTGGTGAATATCGCCCAAAACGTCGGCAAACCGGTACGTGATAACTGCGGTAGCTGCCACTTCTACGGCGGCGGTGGTGATGCGGTTAAACACGGCGATTTGGACTCCTCAATGGCCTATCCGAGCAAGTCTCTCGACGTCCATATGAACGCCGATGGCAATGATTTCAAATGCCAAGATTGCCACCAAACCACTGGGCACCAGATCAGCGGCAACGCCATGGGTGTATCACCCGGCGGTGAAGATCATATCGGTTGTGAAAACTGCCACGATAAAGCCCCACACGCCAATAAGCGCTTGAATGCTCACGTGGAAACCGTTGCTTGCCAAACCTGTCACATTCCATTCTTTGCTCGCGAAGAAGCCACCAAGTTGACATGGGATTGGTCTACCGCTGGTAAAGATCTGCCTGAATCTGAAGATGAATTTGGTCGTCACACGTATCTGAAGAAGAAAGGCAGCTTCACTTGGGGCAAGATGGTGAAACCAAGTTACGCTTGGTACAACGGTCATGCCGATGCCTATATGGCCGGCGACAAGATGGACCCAACCAAAGTCACCAAACTGGCGTATCCATTGGGTAACATCAGCGACGCTAAAGCCCGTATCTACCCCTTTAAAGTCCACATCGGTAAACAGGTTTACGATAAGAAGAACAACATCTTCTTAAATCCAAAAACCTACGGTAAAGGCGGCTATTGGTCAGATTTCGATTGGGATAAGGCGATCCGTCTCGGTATGGATGCCAGCGAGGCGATGAAAGCCGCCGGCGTGTCTTATAGCGGTGAGTTCGACTTCGCTCCAACTGAAATGTGGTGGCGCATCAATCACATGGTGTCACCAAAGGAACAAGCACTGAAATGCAGCGAGTGTCACTCTGCTGAAGGTCGCTTGGATTGGAAAGCCCTCGGTTACGATGGTGATCCAATGAAAGTGAAGTCTGGCGCGCGTCACGCCAAGTAAACGCTCTCCACCCTGCTTGCCAGCCTGATGAGGTTTCTCAGGCTGGCTTTTTATTTCAGACAATACGTCCAACTGCTTAAACAATATGTCCTAATCCCCTACTTTATGAATGGATAATTATTACTAATTTGGTATTTTAGCGCCGGCGCAGATAATCAAAATTGGCACTATACTTGCCATTGACGGTTATCTTTCACAACGGCAACCTCTATGACATCTGACTCAAGTAACGCAAAATCAGCGAATCAGTTTGTTGGTGAACTGACTGGCGCCTTTGCGGATTTGGGGACTTTTCTCCCGTTAGTACTTGGCCTTATCGCGTTAAACCAATTTTCCCCTCAAGGTATCTTTTTTGGCTTCGGTGTCATGTGCTTTGGCGTAGCACTGTTTTATCGTCGTCCGATCCCGGTACAACCCATGAAAGTGATCTCCGCCTTGGTGATCGCGCAGGGACTGAGCCCGGGCATGATGCAAGCCAGCGCCATGTTGATGGGACTTATTTTGCTTGCACTGGCCTACAGCGGCGCAATTGAGTGGTTGGCGAAACAGATCTCTCAAGCGATCTCGATCGGTATTCAGTTTGCGATTGGGTTACAGCTGTTGTGGATGGGCGCCAAGATGATGTCGCTATCGCCACTTATTGGCTTTGGCGCGTTTGCGGTGATCTTCCTCGCGCGCTTCTTGCCACTGCGCTACCTGTCTATGCCACTGGTCATCGTGCTTGGCATGTTGTGGCAATATCATCTGGGCGATAACAGCGCAGAATTTCAGTTTAACGACACCGCTTGGCACCTTGGCTGGCCAGCAATGAATGACTGGCAAAGTGCATTAACCTTGCTGGTGTTGCCGCAGTTGGCAATGACGCTGACTAACGCGGTGATTGCCTCGTCATTTATGGCGAAAGATAAATTCCCGGAAGATGCAGCGAAATTTACCCCGAAAGCGTTTGCCACCAGCTCAGGTTTTGCCAATTTGTTGTTAGCCCCCTTAGGTTCGATTTCGATGTGCCACGGCGCGGGCGGCCTTGCGGTGCAATACCACTTTGGCGCACGCAAAATGTGGGCACCGCTGATTTTTGGTAGTTTCTGCTTGATGATTGCCTTGTGTTGGGGCGAAACCGTGGCGTGGCTATTAAGCCTGATCCCGATGGCAATTTTGGGCAGTTTGCTTTCAACCGCAGGGTTACAACTGGCTTGGTCAAAACGACTGATTGATGGTCGGCCATTCTGTATGGTGGTGATTGCGGTAACTGCAACATTTAGTTTGGCATTTAATGCAGCGATTGGGCTACTGGCAGGTTTAGCACTGGAATTTCTGCGCCGCCGTTGGCATCTGGTAGCAGCCTTGCGCTAACCCTAGCGTTGCAATTCCCGCGCATATTGAGTTTGTGGTTACTGTTGCCCTTGTTCAGGAAAATAAGGTAGCCATAAACTCACTTCACAACCGCGTTGCGTCGACCGATTTTTTAGCTGCAACACGCCATGGTGCTCCAGCACCACATCACGACAAATCGCCAAGCCCAGCCCTAAGCCATTTTCTTTAGTAGATGCGAATGACTGCATCAGCGCTTCAACCGGCTTACTTAAGCCACTACCTGAGTCGGTAATCTGCAACAGCAACCATGAATGCGGACTTTGTTGCTGTTCTACTGGTGCCGCAGTTTGATAATGCAGTTGAACCAGCAACTGCCGCTCATCTTGATTATCTTCCATCGCATCAATAGCATTTTTTAGCAGATTCACCAACACTTGGCTCAGGCCAACACTGTCGCCGTAAAACCTCGTGGCTTCGCCCTCAATGGTGACCTTGAGTTCAATCTGATGCTGCTCTAATGACTTATGAAGCAGTACCAACGCATCCTCTAACAGCTCACCCAATAACAAAAATTGAAAGCCGCTGCGGCGCTGCTTTAGCAAGCCGCGAATACGATGCACCACGCCCCCCGCACGTAACGACTGAGTATGAATTTTGGCGAGCACTTGGGCTAATTCATTCGGCAGCGCATTCGGCTGAGCTTGCTGTTGCAATAACATCAACGCGCCTTCGCTGTATTGGGTTATCGCCGCAATCGGCTGGTTCAGCTCGTGCGCTAACCCCGCGCCAATTTCGCCTACAATCGCGGCACTTTGCATCCGCTCCAGCTGCAACTCTTTCTCTTTAATCTCCCGCTCGGCGGCCAACAAGTGTTCATTCTTTTGCCGAAAACGATACTCCAGCCACAAGTGATAAAACGGAGCACCCACGATAATCAATAGCAACGCCCACGCCCATTGACGCTGGCGTTTAAACCAATCGACCGCGACTTGATACAGTGGTGGCGGATTGTTTTGCAACTGCAGTTCATCGTACAAACGGATGACTGTTAGCTGACTCACCGGCGACGTCCAGCCCATTAATCTGGCAGTAATCGCAGCATTCGAATCGGCCGAGAGCTCGAACAGCGCCTGCGTCAGTTTTTGGGTAATCGGACTCGGCACCAAATCTGACGCCGCAAATGACCAGTTAGGATACAGCGTGGTGCTAGTATCACAATCGTAGCCTTTCAAGCGTTGACCGTTGATCACCCGAAAATCATCACGCCCGATTAGGCCCTCATCCACCATCTCTTCTAATGTGCAAAACGGGGTGATCGCCGCATCGACTGAACCATCACGTACTTGGTACACCAATGGCTCCAGCGGAAATCCCAAAAAATGCACAGTGCCAAAGAAGCGGTTGCCCTCAAACCCTTTTTTATTGAGTAAGCCTATGGTCGCTTGGTAGCCACCGAGAGCTTCAGGATCAGTTGCCACAATAGTGCTGTTATGCAGATCGGCAATGGTTTGAATCGCGCTATCGGCACGGACGATAATTGCCGAGCCAATCGCATAAGTGGCACCATTGTGTTTGCGACTGCGCATGGTTGCTAACCATGAAAGCGGTAACTGATTGGAAAGATTAAGATATTGCCCAGGGTTAGTGACGATAAATTGAATACGATGCTCGATCAGTTGCTGATCCATCTGCTTAAACGTGAGTGGCACCACCTCAAAGCGATTACCGGGCAGGCGGTCGCTGAGATAATCCATCATGGGCTGCCAGCGCATAATGCCTTGGTTCACGCCATGATTGGCCAGCACCCCAACTCGGAAGGTCGCCTCGATGGGATAGTCGCCCATCTCCGCATCCGTGGTATTGGCAAACACCTTAATGCAGTAACCGAGCAGCAACAGCCACAGTAAGCAACGCAATCAGTCAGCTCCACCTATTTTGAATAATGTTTAGCCTACTGAGCAATCAATCCAAATTCTATGAGCTACTGCAGATCCCCATATTTAGCGCGTGATCAGTCTCTAAAAGCGGGCAGTTACTGTTGCTGTGATAGATATTTAGTCGTTAGTCTGGCGTAAAACGAGCGGGAGATTATGCGATGTCAGCTAACCCTGTGGTGTATTTGGTCGATGATGATGCGGCAATCCGCGACTCACTGACATTTATGCTAAAGCAGTATCAATATCAATTGATTAGCTTCGAGAGTGGTGCAGAGTTTTGGCAGCAAGCCGCGTGGCACCAGCCCGGCTGCGTGATTCTCGATAGCCGCATGCCCAAACAAAGTGGCCAAGAATTACAGCAACAACTTATCCAGCACGACAGCCCGCTAGCGATTATCTTTTTAACCGGTCACGGCGATCTGCCAATGGCGGTCGATGCCTTTCGCCAAGGCGCCTGTGACTTTTTCCAAAAACCTGTGAATGGTAAAGAGTTAGCCGCCGCCATTGCCAAAGCGCTCGACTTCAGCCAACGCACCTATGAACAGCAGCAACTACAAACCCTGTATAGCAGCCTGTCTCAACGAGAACAGCAAGTAGTCGCACTGCTTATCGACGGCAATACCAATAAACAGATGTCTGAAAACCTGTGTTTATCACTGCGTACGATTGAGGTTCATCGCGCCAATGCGATGAAAAAATTGGGAGTACATACGATGGCAGAGTTAGTGAAATACACTCAGCTTTCTTCAGCGCAATAGCCTGATTTATATGCCTGAGACCCGATCAAACCCAAGGTGAACTTGTCAGTGGCGCAAGCTCAAACTCAGCCTCAAAACCTGCGCAGCGCACCTCGCGATGTTGCTGCGTGAAAGGGTCTATAAAAGCTAAATGATACGCCACTAATTTAAGTGGCTTGTGGTAATCATCAGCTTGCTTGGGCTGCAAGTTGGGATAAAAACGATCATTGAGTAGCGGCATCCCTAACGCCTCCATATGCAAGCGCAGCTGATGGGTCTTGCCGGTGATGGGGCGCAGTGCAAACAATCCTAATCCGTCTTTTACCGTCAGTAAGCAGATTTCAGAATGACTATTGGGTTTGCCTTGCACACATTGCATGGTAAAAGTGGGATTACCCACCTCAATGCGATTACGCACAGTCCAAAAACGTGGTGTAGCTAATACACCATTTGGATATTGCGCCGCCAATTCTGGTGTGAGTTGAGCCACCGCCTGATAAGTTTTTTGAATATTGCCATCGCGAAATAATGCATGGTACGCATCACGACTCTCGACGGTGGCGGCCATCAACATCACTCCGGCAGTATCGCGGTCTAACCTATGAGCAGGAATAATCGTGTCGATGCCACAACGGCGCCGCAATCGATTGATCAAACATTCATTCACATACTGACCACCGGGTGTCACCGGCAAAAAGTGAGGCTTAAACACTAACAGGCTGTGCACATCCTGCGCGAGGATCTGCTCGCTAAACGGAATAGCCGCTTCCGCCGCTACCTCGCGGTAGTAATACACCCGCGCACAAGGACGGTAAGGCGTATCGGGGCTTATCAACTCACCATCTTGCCAATGCACCTTGCCATCACGTACCCGTGCTTGCCACACATCTGCACCAATCTGTGCAAAATGCTCGCACAAAAACTCCAGCACAGTGTCTGCCGTATGCTGCTGAGGCAAAACAACGAATGATGGCTGCGCCGCGATAGAAGTTGTCGAGGTCATGGGTGATTTTAACAGTGAAAGACAAGCAGCATTTTATTGAAACTTCGACGCAGATGCGATGCTTTCAATCGCCGCTAAATCGAAATGGCAACCAAATAAAAATCCCTACTGACTACTCAGTAGGGATTTTAAAAGATACAACGTTAATGATGCTGTTATATCAGCAGTACTAGAATTTCACGCTCGCGCTAAATTCAACATAACGTGGCGTTTGGAACGCAGTGGTTGCACCGTAGTCTTCATCCAACTGACCTGGATCACCTAGTTCAAAGTACTCGTACTTACGAATGCTCGCAGAAGAGTTGAACACGTTATATACGTTGGCTTTCAGGATAACATCCAGATCTTTAGCCACTTCCCAAGTATAAGAAGCTGACAAGTCTAAACGGTAAACCCAATCAGTTCTGCCTGCGCTACCACGAGGATTGTAGTCGTAGCTACCGTCTTCGTTCATTGTGTAGTAGGTGTCACCGTAGTCAGGAATACCTGATGGGCTGCCGATACCGAACTTGTTGCGTGGACGACCTGATTCGACGCTTAAGTTAGCACCGACGGTCAGATTTTCAGTCAAGGCATAAGCACCAAACACCTTCAACATATGACGGCGATCGTTAGGCAGATAGCCATCAGCACCTTCCATCAGGATTGGGAAGTCGAAGTCTTGGGTCAAACCAGCGTCGGTTTGCGCGTTGTCTGATTTCACCAAACCTTCGGTGTTACCGTAGCTTTGTGACCAAGTATAAGTAACGTTCATGGTCCAATCATCTGACCAACCACGAGCCAAGTTCAGGTCGATTGCGTTATAAGTACGTTCCGCTTCTGGATAAAGCAGTTCTGCACCAGGAATAGTTTCCATAGTGTCAACCACGCCATCACAATCGGTGTCCAGTTTAACAGTCATGTCTTTACCTGGGTTACCCAGTACATAACCGCCACCACCTGGATGTTCACAACCATACTTGTCTTCAGTCCAGTGACTGATAGTCATGTCGTCGATTGCACCATTCAACTTACGTTGAGTACCTTTAATACCCCATGACCAATCTTCGTTAATCATCGCTTGGTAACCAATGATGATTTCATCTTGGTACATAGGGTCTAGCTCTTGGTCAACAATCGCTTGAGTATCTGGGATTTCACCATCAGCCAGTACTGAGTCACCACCAATTTTATCGCCTAAGATTGGTGTTGGAACAGTTGCACCATTGATAACATCAGCGCCAGTGCCTTCCAGTACATAGTATTGACGTACGTCAAATTCGTTACCTGACAAACGAACGTTGGTGTTACTTGCAATCGGCAGATAGTAACGACCGATGTTCGCAAACAGTTTAGATTCACCGTCGCCATTGATATCCCATGAAGCACCAATACGAGGCGCGATCATGTCATCAATTTTCGCAAATGAATCACCTACTGAGTTCATGTTGTCAAATGAATCCCAACGTAAGCCGATGCTTAAGGTCAGGTCATCAGTCACACTCCAAGTATCTTCAATGTAGATAGCTTGAGACTCAACTTTAAAGTCACCGCCCACAGTACGCTGACGTGAACGCGCGTATTGAGTTACACCCACTGGAGTACGGGTACCGTTGGCCAACATAGCACCAACAGCAGGGTTACCTACGTCGTAGTAAACCCAGTAAACACCACCTGGACCGGTGTAGAATTGGTTACTGTTAGATTTATTGTTTTCTTGGTCATAACCGAAGGTCAAAGTGTGTGATTCGTTAATCACCCATTCAAAGTCAGCGCGGAACTCTTTACGCTCGTCTTCACCTTCACTAACAAAATAAGCGTCAGAAGACACACAACCGTTGTAGTAATACTCAGCAACGTCACGCGTGTCGATGATCATGTTACATTGATCCATCACGTCTGAGGTTGTGGTTGAAGCTAGGCTGTATTTGTTGATGCCATACAGCAGCTTAGCGGTGAAATCATCGGTTAATTGACCGGTATAGGTCAGCACATAGTTATCACCACCAGACTCATCAACCGCAGGGCTTAATGCTAAGCCAGTTGACAGTACATTAGTCTTGGTTGTTGACTTGTCTTTATCAGAGAAGCCTAAGAATTCCAAGGTGTGGTTTTCGGCGATGTTCCAGTCTAATTTCAAACCCCAGAATGGGTTATCAGACTTACTAGAAGTTTCCCAATCACCTTGGTTAGTGATGGCATCTGACTTATTGCTACGTGGTTGGTACATGGCGAAGAAGAACAATTTATCTTTAACCAATGGACCAGATGCGTAGATGTTACCTTCATACAGGTCATTGCTATCGTTTGAGTTATCGATATACAAATCACCATTTGAGTTGTAACTGTTCGGTGCGTTAGAACTCAGTGAATCCGGGCGCCAACGAACGTTGCCACCAAATTCCCAATCGTTACTACCGCGTTTTACCACGGCGTTAACCACACCACCGGTCGAACGACCAAATTCAGCACCGTAACCACCGGTTTTAACTTCAAACTGGTCGTAGAAGTCAAATGGAACGTTTGAAAAACCAAGACCGTTACGGAAGTTGGTTACGTTCAAGCCGTTAATAAAGAATGCGTTTTCAGCGACTGATGCGCCACCAAACGAAGCAAAGTTACCAAAACGAGCATCACCACGAGTGGTACCTGGTGCCAACAGTGCAACGCTGGTTACGTCTTTTGGCAAAGGCAAACGCTCAATTTCAGCCTGGCTGATCACCAGAGAAGATTCTGATGAAGTGGTATCAAACGCGGCTACACGACTTCCTACTACAGAAAGACGTTCCATACCTTCAACGTTCATCACCGAGGTAACTTCTGCGTTACCACCGATGGTTACCATCACATCATCAATTACCTTTTCATCATATCCGTCAGCGGTAATTGTGATGGTATATGAACCGATAGGTAAGCGAGGGATACGATATTTACCGGTAGCATCAGTAGTGATGCTACGGGTTAAACCTGTGGCTTTGTTTTTAATTAAGATAGAGGCGTTACTCAGGGGGGCCTCAGTTTGAGAAAGCACACTACCTTGAATCGTACCGTCAGTGTTACTTGCTGCAAATGTTGGAACACTAATTGCGAACAATGTTGACACTGAGGCAGCGATAAGCGACCGCCTAAACTGTTTTTTTATCATCTTGCTCTTCCTTGCTGCCGGACATGGCTTTTAGTAATTGTTTTCAAGTTGATACGATAACGCACAACGGTGTTAATGTTTACACCCTTATTTAACATTGTTCAACATTAGATTGATAAACCTAGACAGAGGTTTTAACGCGAGAAAATCATGATTGATAAGCAATAATGCAAAATTAATGCGAATTATTAACCAATGACGATTTTTATTGATAAAACATCAACACATCGCGCGATAAAATAGACAATACAAACATTGTTGCTAGATTTGTTGAGATTAACATTTCGAACGCTACACATTCAGCTCCTCACAACCATCTAACACTCAAGGATATAAAACAGCAATTTCATTTAATATCAACAATTTATATTGAAATACAAAGAAAAATTGGCATATCGACTTCCCAAGCGTCACTCAGATTGAACGGATTTGATTAACTAGCAGCTACAAAATTGACAAAATTTCAGCCAATAACGCCTATTCAAAAATACGTAAGAAAGTATTTCAGTAACACCTAATGTGACAATCTTGTTTTTAATATGTTTATATTTAGATATTAATTAGTTAACAACAAAAAGACCCTGAGTTATTCAGGGTCTCTTAGGGCATTTAATGTAACAAAACTGTGCTTAATTGCTGTAGTTAACGCTGAGCTCTTGCTGCAGGTTATCGGCGTGATCGACTTCATCCATCATCCACAGGATGTAACGAATATCGACATGCACTGCACGGGTGATTGAGGTGTTGAAGAACCAGTCTTTGGTAATGGCTTCGTAGGTGGAATCAAAGTTCAAACCCACTAACTCGCCTTTGCCGTTAAACACTGGTGAACCTGAGTTACCGCCGGTGGTATCAACACTCGATAGAAAGTCGACCGGCACTGAGTTGAACTGCTCGGGTGCGGCATCACAAGAGACTAACCGACATAACCAAGAACGATCATCTTGGTAAACACTCTTCACCATATGCTTGCCAAAGCGACGTTCTTTAATGGCATCTAACAGTTTTTGCGGTGAGTTGTACGGTGCTACGCCGGTATTCTTCTCCAAAATCCCTTCTACGCGAGTAAACGGTTGTTTGTACACCGCATCACGCGATTGATAGCCGTCCACTTTGCCGTAGCTGATCCGCAGCGTGCCGTTGGCATCTGGGTAAACGGGCTTACCTTGCGCCTTGTTGTATGCAATGATCGCCGCCATGTAAGCTGGGCGCGCAACCGACAGTTCACCGGCCAGATATTTATGTTGCTGCTCTAACTGCATATTGGTGTCATACAGTTTTACCGCGAGCTGAATAAACGGATCGCTGGATTGTTCAAACGCAGCTGGCGTTTTTTCCATCCATGCGAGGCGCTTAGCTTGGTCGGTGAGTTCTGAGGCTTGATACAGCGCATCGACCAGCTCAGGTAAGTTTTGCGTTTTTTGCGCGGCCAACCAGCTATCAAATGCGGCAATGCGCGCATCTTGATTGATATAACTGGTCAAATCCATCAGCCACAATTTTTTATCAACGCTCGGCGCAAATGAAGAGTCGATACGCTTTAGCCTTGAGGCAAACATATCCAGATCGCGCTGCTGATATCCCGGCTCACGCTCGGCATCGGGCTTTTGCTGCTCTTTTGCTAACCGGTATAAACGAATTGCAGTATCTAATAGCGTTGAAGAGCTGACGTTATCAAAGAAGAATTCTTGCTGATAGGCGTGTTGTTGCTGGCTCAGCAGTTGCTCCAATGCCTCAATTTGCGCCAATGTGTCACTGTTTTTCTGCTGTTTTAACCAATCAATAAAGGCAGTTTGCTGCTGCTCACGAATGCCTAGAATGTCGGTTTTATGGAAGCCATCCAGCAGACCGTTCAGTTTTTTCATGCGGTTCGCCATGCTGGCCATGGTGCCGGCGTAACGGATCTCAATCGCTTTATCGGCGTTGCCCATCTCAGTGATGGTGTCGATACGCGCTTGATAACGTTTAGCTTGCTGCGGATATTCCCATTCGCTGGCAAACTTCAATTCAGACGGCAATTTGTAACGGCTGGTGCGACCTGGGTAGCCCGCCACAAATACGCCATCGCCGGCCTTCACGCCACTGCCATTGATCTTCAAAAAGCTCTTTGGCTGATAGGGCACGTTGTCTTTGTTATATGACGCAGGCTGACCATCTTTGCCTACGTAAGCACGCAAGAAGGAGAAGTCACCGCTGTGACGCGGAAACTCGTAGTTATCAATATCACCACCAAAGGCACCGATACTTTCTGCTGGCGCATACACTAAGCGCACGTCGCGAATGATCAGCTGTTTAATCAGGTAATATTCCAAGCCATCGTGAAAGCTACGCACATTACACCGGTAGTTGTCAGAACTTTCACATTGCTTCACCAGCGCTTTACTGCGATCTTCAATGGCTTGGTAACGCGCTAATGCTGCATCTGGTAGGTCTGTCGTCACAGTTTGAGTGACGTCTTTCACCTCTTCAGTGACGTACAAACGCTCATTAGGGCCTGCTGATGGTTCGGCATCCATTGTGCGCGCCAGAAAGCCCTCGTTCATGTAATCATGGTCTTCACTGGAGTTATACTGAATCGCCCGAAACGCACAGTGATGATTAGTGACCACCAGCCCTTTTGGCGAAACAAAACTGGCTGTACAATAGCCCAAACCAACAACGGCATTCATTGGATATTGACTAAGATCCGCCAGTTGTTCTGCGGGAATTGAGATGCCGCTTTCCTTTAGCTTATCGGCGATTGAGGGCATTTGGTAAGGTTGCCATTGACCTTCATCTGCAACAACTGCATAAGATGAAAGCGCCAAGGCGACAGCCAGAGCGATACGCATGAGTAATCCTTTTTGTGAATTTGTGCGCACAACATCAAGTGCGCCCAACAACTCAGTTGCTGGTAATTAAATAGTCGCCGAATTTATAACACGTTTTAGCCATCGATTGGAGATTCGAAATCGCTATGCCACAGCCTGCTGCTTTCAGCTCACGTGACAAACGCAAAGACGCACAAACAGAAGCGTTGAAATTACCGCCTCACTCCATAGAAGCAGAGCAATCTGTGTTGGGGGGCTTAATGCTGGATGCCGAAGCTTGGGACAAAGTGGCCGAATTGGTGGTGCGTGAAGATTTTTATTCTCGCGCCCACAAGCTGATTTTTACCGCCATGCAAAGTTTGACCGAACGCGGTCAACCAATCGATTTGATTACGGTTTCTGAGCAACTTGAGCTAACCGATGAGCTTGAAGATGCCGGTGGCTTTGCCTATCTCGGCGAAATTGCCAAAAACACCCCAAGCGCGGGCAATATTCTGTCCTACTCCGCCATTGTGCGTGAACGCGCTGTGGTGCGCGAGATGATCCGTGTTGCCCACGAAATTGCCGATGCGGGTTACAACCCTGAAGGACGTGACTCCAGCGCCCTGCTCGATCTCGCTGAAAGCAAAGTCTTTAAAATTGCTGAGCAACGCGCCAATGCCAACGAAGGTCCAGAGGGGATCAAATCGATTCTGGAAAAAACCGTCGACAAGATTGAGCAGTTGTATAACAACCCGCACAACGGGGTGACAGGGGTGTCTTCTGGCTTTGGCGATCTCGACAAAATGACCGCTGGCTTCCAATCCGGTGACTTGGTGATTGTCGCGGCGCGTCCATCGATGGGTAAAACCACCTTTGCGATGAACCTGTGTGAAAACGCTGCGTTAAGTGAAGATAAACCGGTACTGATCTTCAGCTTAGAGATGCCGTCCGAACAGATCATGATGCGTATGCTCGCGTCTGTCGGCCGCGTTGACCAAACTCGTATTCGTACTGGTCAGCTAGATGATGACGATTGGGCGCGAGTGTCCTCCACCATGGGCTTGATGCTCGAAAAAGGCAAAATGTATATCGACGACAGCTCAGGGTTAACGCCCACTGAAGTGCGCAGCCGTGCCCGTCGTATTGCCCGCGAACACGGTGGCTTATCGATGATCATGGTCGACTACTTGCAGTTGATGCAAGTACCCGCGTTGGCCGACAACCGTACGCTAGAAATTGCCGAAATCTCGCGCTCACTAAAAGCGTTAGCCAAAGAACTCGAAATTCCGGTGATCGCGCTGTCACAGTTGAACCGCTCGCTCGAACAACGAGCCGATAAGCGCCCAGTGAACTCGGATCTTCGTGAATCAGGCTCTATCGAGCAGGACGCGGATTTGATTATGTTTATTTACCGTGATGAGGTTTATCACGATGACTCTCCAGATAAAGGCACTGCCGAAATCATTATTGGTAAACAGCGTAACGGCCCCATTGGGCGGGTGCGTTTGACCTTCCAAGGTAAATTCTCACGCTTTGACAATTATGCTGGCCCTCAGTTTGAAGAAGACTAGCATTGAGAAATTCGAGCACAGCAACGCTGTGCTCATCAGTATGTAACGAAGGTATAACGTGAAACCTTTTCCTCGAGCAGAAATCAGTCGTCAGGCACTGCAGCACAACCTGATGCGTCTTCGTGAAGTTGCTCCCCACAGTAAAATCATGGCTGTTGTAAAAGCGAATGGATATGGACATGGGCTGTTGAATGTAGCCGAGTGTGTCAGTGATGCTGACGGCTTTGGCCTTGCGCGACTGGAAGAAGCTCTGCAACTTCGCCAAGGCGGAGTTACTGCCAAGCTATTGCTATTAGAAGGTTTTTTTCGTGCAGAAGACTTGCCACTGCTGGTAGAACATCAGATCGATACCGTGGTACACCATGCATCGCAGATCGAGATGCTGGAACAAGCGAATCTGACAAAGCCGGTGACCGTCTGGTTGAAGATCGACAGCGGTATGCACCGGTTAGGGTTTTCACCGGCGCAGTTTGCTGATGTTTATGCACGACTCAACCGCTGCGCGAATGTGGCCAAACCGATTAACTTTATGAGCCACTTTGCCCGCGCCGATGAACCCGAGCAACCGCACACGCTGCAGCAATTGAGTATTTTTGATCGTTTAGTGCGAGAGCTTCCCGGCGAGCGTACTTTGGCTAACTCAGCAGGCGTGTTGTTTTGGCCAGAGAGTCAAAAAGAGTGGGTTCGCCCAGGCATTGCGCTCTACGGTGTATCACCGGTTCACGGCGACAATGGCCCAAAACACGACTTGATCCCCGCGATGACACTGGTGTCTCAGTTGATTGCTGTGCGAGACCATCAAGCAGGTGACCCTGTGGGTTACGGCGGTTATTGGACGGCCCCCGCCAACACCAAACTAGGTGTTGTCGCGATTGGCTATGGCGATGGCTATCCTCGCAATGCGCCAGAAGGTACGCCGGTGTTTATAAATGGCCGCCAAGTGCCGATTGTTGGTCGGGTATCAATGGATATGTTGACCGTAGATTTAGGTGAGGATGCCACAGATAAAGTGGGAGACAGCGCAGTCTTGTGGGGGCCGCAACTGCCAGTAGAAGAAGTGGCCGAAAAGATTGGCACTATATCCTACGAGCTGGTGACTAAACTAACGCCGCGCGTGGCGGTTTGTTTAGAGTAATAGAGTTTTTTTCTTGAAATAAGACGTAGCGCTTTGTTGTGCAACGCAAAGCGTTACTCTTCAAAACATATTTCGATAAACGCGGTGCCATAAGGCGAAGTAAACGGCATGATAATTTTTTTGCCATTCGCTTTATGAGAAATCGTATGATTAAGCCCACAGACTACTGCGGGTGTGGCCATGTCAAAGTCATAACCCTTTTCCGCCAACAGTTTCTTGGCGCCGCCAGTGACCATATTGGTCAGTTCCCCCACCAGATCAGACACTTCCTCATTCAGCTTGCCTGGGTTTTCACCGAGCATATTTTGCATAATTTCGAGAATCAATCCCTGTTCAAAAGTGATCGACAGTGAGCCGCGAGTCTGCGGACTGATCATACCAATCACCCCTGAAATGTCGCCTTTGGCAAGGTTATCAGCTTTAAGTTTGGGCTTACCCGGTGTCAGTTTGAGATTAGCCATTGTCGAGGTGACATTGAGTAGCGCGATAAGAAAAGGATTAATAAATTCAACATTCATAGTTCGCTGCGCCTCACATCTTTGCGGCCAAAAATTCATTCGCGAGGTACAAGCTTAGATCAGCTCAGCGCAACTTGAGAGTGAATAACCAAGATTTTTCCGCAAAGCCTACGAAAACGTCAGCAACAACCAAAGAGTGGCTTATCGCCAGTGGAATTATCTAGCTAAGACAACAAATCAATTGATTGATTTTTGTATATTTAATTAATTTTAGTGTTAAACAAAGATGGGATAGTGAGATGAAATCTATAGCGTGATGGGGAGTGTAAAATTGGCCCCTGATCGGGGATAGCATCGGAATCTCAGACAGGAAAGACCTGAAAGGAATGGATTATTTGCTGTTCTTTTTCGCCGCTTGTTTACGGGTGTTTTGCAGATACAGGTGATAGTAGTTTTGCATACCGTAGACCATATTGTTTCTCCTTAAGGGTTCAGTTAGCACACTGCAACGTTGTTGGTTGCGAATGCTGGTGCTTTGTTTGATTGCGCACTTTTCGCAGCAGTTGTGTCCACTTTAGCGACTGTCGCTTGTGCTTTCACAGTTTTACGATTAGGGCGCTCGTAGTACATGTAATAGAAGTTTTGCGCTCCGTATACCATGTTGTTTCTCCTTTTGTGTAAGTTAATTACTTTCGATGGTGTAATTATAGGCATCAGCGTGCGCTATCGCAACATTTTTGTGTAAAAAAATTACAAAAACAAATGTGCACACATAAGCATATGATTTACATCGTAATAAATACATATTACAGCATGAGCAGATGTGCCATACACCTTGAATTCTATGTTTTAAAATTACATAAATCGTCATTATCAGTGAAAAATCGTCATTTTTTGTAATTGTGTTACATATTAAATCATTTGCCATGACAGTCACTGCTGCGCTACACGTCAACAAGATCTCACCCACAGTGACAGGCTCCCCTGCCAAATCAAAAGGTGCAGCGTTGATCGCGAATGCGCAAACGAATCACGCTAAAAAGGTCAACAGTAGACCGCCAACGGCCGCGAGCAACCAAGCAAGGCGTGAATGTGGACTGTGGGTGCACAGATCGTTCAAATACAAGGCGCAGCCTGCGGCGAAGGCTTGTTGGCACCGCCCTAAGTCAGAGGCAGCCAGTATGTAATGGGACGAGATGAGTTTGGATAAAGCAACAAGGTAAACAGCAAGCGCAATCGGAAGGTATACAACGTGAGCAAATAAATACCATTCGCGTAATAAATTAAAAATCTGATGAAATATTAAACAGCACGGTCACTTGTGGGGGGAAAACCTCAAACATCAGTATTCAATTAATTAATCGACCAATTTAATTAGCCACATCTAAATAACAACTCGCGCACAAAAATGTTAATATTTAATATTATTTGTTAACAATCTGATAATGAGTTTATAAGTTTTTCAATCTAAATTGTTTTATTTACAAAACACAGTTTAAATCGCGCAACCCCCAAAAAACGGCTGTTTTTTAGTCAAACATAGCGATCGCGCAATTTATCAACAACAATAATATCAATATTTAAAATAGCTGCTTAATTACTGACGATATATTAATGAATTGGCAAGCACGCAATTATGATTATTAAATTTTGAGTAGTTCTGTTTTGATTTCATTATTGCTTTCAAAAAAAATTTACACTAGCTTGATAGCTCATAACAATAACTCCAAAATCACAACATAATTACAACAGAGGATTATATGAGACTATCTATCATTTCGCTTGCTGTCGTCAGTCAGCTTGCGGCAATTGCGAGTGTGTCGGCAGCTGATGATGCCAAGATTGAGAAGATTTCAGTTGTAGGCTCTCGTTTAGCCGTGCGGACAGCGACCGATACCCCAGTACCGGTAGACATTATTACCGCCGAACAGCTCGAAGCCACCGGTTTGACCGAAACAGCCAAGGCGCTGCAATCAGCCGCACCAAGCTACAGCTTTCCTTTTTCTGCAGTGACCGACGGCTCTGACGCGGTTCGCCCAGCCAGTTTACGCGGGATGTCCCCCGATCACGCGTTGGTATTGGTCAACGGCAAGCGCTATCACGGTTCAGCGTTGGTGCATTTGAACGGTACCGCCAGTAAAGGTTCGTCCAACGTTGACTTGAACACCATTCCAATGACCGCTATTAAACGTATTGAAATCCTGCGTGATGGTGCCTCCGCACAATACGGTTCTGACGCGATTGCGGGCGTGATCAACGTGGTGCTAAAAGATGCTGACGATGGTGGTTTGGTTAATGCACAGACAGGCCAAACCTATATGGGCGATGGCGAACAATGGCGTGTTGGGGTAAACAAAGGACTGCAAACCAATGAAGATGGTTTCGTCAACATCTCGATGGAAGCGCAACACAAAAACAGCACCAACCGCGCGGGTAACGACCCACGTCAACAATATGCTGCACTGGCCGATGGTAGCCCAGATCCACGCGAAGACAGCTTTGATAGAAAGAATCACCAGGTGGGCGACGGTACTTACGATAACTTGGGCATCTTTGTTAACGCCGGTCAAAGCTTCTCGGATAAAAGCAAACTGTATGCCTTTGGCGGCTTCAGTCATCGCGAAAACGAATCTGGCGCCTTCTATCGCCGTTCATTGGATGCGCGTAACTTAACCGCTATCTATGAAGATGGCTTCCTGCCAAAAATCGCTCCGAAACTGACCGACTACACTGCAGTGGTGGGCTACAAATTTAATCCGCTGGAGTGGGACGTTGATGTCTCAGCCGGTTACGGTAAAAACGAATTTGAATATCACGTCAACAACAGCTTGAACGTGTCTTACGGCGATGCCAGTCCAACCAGCTTCTACGCCGGTACCCTGTCAACTGATGAGCTCGACTTCACCATTGACGCATCACGTTATATTCCGTTCTACAACAGTTCAGATTTGATGCTGGCACTAGGCGCTTTGTGGCGTGAAAACAGCTATAAGATTGAAGCTGGTGAAGAAGCCTCCTACGCCAATGGCGGCTTTGGTGGCGCAACCGGTAGCCAAGGTTTCACAGGTTTTACCCCAGAGTCTCAAGTGGATGAAAGCCGTCATAACACTGGCGTTTACGCTGAAGTTGAAAACCAACTGACGCAAGATTTCTACTGGGCTGCTGCGGCACGTTATGAGTACTACTCTGACTTTGGTAGCAACACTAGCTGGAAGTTAGCTACACGCTATGAACTGTCGGATCGCTTTGCGGTACGTGCTACTGCGAACACCGGCTTCCGCGCCCCAAGCGTACAACAGCTGTACTTCTCTAACATCTCTACCCTGTTCTCTAACGACCCAGTGACCGGCCAACCTGTACCAACAGAATCAGGTACCTTCAACAGTCTGTCAGATGTGGCCCATGCGTTGGGGATCAGCGAGCTGAAACCTGAGAAATCACAATCGATCAGCGGTGGCTTGGTGTTCACTGGCGATGATGGTTTGAGCATCACTCTGGATGCGTACCAAATCGATGTGGATGACCGTATCGTCCTGTCGAGCTCAGTGCGTCCAGACCAATCAGAAGCTGTTGCAGCTGCGCTTGCAACCACCAACGCCCAATCTGCGCGCTTCTTCCTGAACGCGGTAGATACCCGTACACGTGGGGTGGATTTTGTCGCCAGCAAAGGCTTCTCATTGGGCAGCTATGGCGACTTGAACACCAGCTTGGCATACTCATACAGCATCACCGATATTCAAAGCATTCATTTGCCAAACACCTTCGGCGACTTAGACCCAGCGTCACTGTTTGATAACGTTGAGCAAGTGCGAATGACCCGTGCGACACCACGTAACAAGGGGAATTTGAACTTCAGCCATCATTATGGTGATTTCAAAACCAACCTGCGCTTCAACTACTTCGGCGAATACATGATTGCCTATTCAAACGGTGAAGAAGCCGTTTATGGCGATAAGATCACCACCGATTTGTCGGTTGCCTATAGCGCGACAGATAATCTGACGGTGACTTTGGGTGGCCAAAACTTGTTTGATGTTTATCCAGACAAAGCGCCTAGCACGCAGCAGTTCAACGGTATTTTTAAATACCCAATCACCAACGCGCCATTTGGCATCAACGGTGGTTACTACTACTTAGATCTGCGTTACACCTTCTAATCAGGGTTAACGCATTAAGAGGCCAGCAAAGTTGCTGGCCTCTTTGTTTATTGGCGATATACTTGGGCAGCCTTTTTACACGGAGTTCACCATGATCCTTGATACCCTTGCCAACCGTCATCTGTACAGCAATCTGCATCCACGTTTAAAACTGGCACTGGAATTTGTTGCCACCACCGACTTTAGCCAATTGAGCAAAGGCGTGCACAAAATTGATGGCGATAAGCTGCTGGCCATTATCAATGAATATGAAACCAAGCCGCAGGATCAAGAGATGTTTGAAGTACATCGCCGCTATGCCGATGTGCAGTATGTGATTAGCGGACACGAAGAGTTTGGCTATTTACCATTCAACGGCCAAGATGCGGATATTCCCTACAATAGCGAACGTGACTTTGCCAAGTTTGACTATCAAAAGCACCAACAACACGCTGGTTTTATGCCGTTAAATCCGGGCGTATTTGCGGTGTTTTTCCCTGGCGATATGCACATGGCTGCCACCCTTGATACCCCAGTGGCAGTGCGTAAAGTTGTGATGAAAGTGCAGTTGGAAGACTAACGTTTAGCGCATAGGCCAAGCTTAGTCTTGCTGATCCTCAGCGGAGTGATGCTTGGCCCATTCATTATGAAATAGCGCGGCGCAGATCATCGCCACAAACACCAACAACATACAGATACTGCGCGCCAGTATACTGTCATCTCGTAACAGAAAAGATAATGACGGCGAGATGACTGCCGCAGCAATCAGATAAATACGATTAATTCGTGGATCCATGAAGCACCCGCTGCTGAGCAAGCCAAGAATTATTCAGTCTATCGGCTGAGCATCAAAAAGCCTGCGATCTACCACTCACTTTAGTGAATGCTGTACGGTATTTCACAGGCTGTTCGTTGGCTGAAGCTATGCGGATTGAGGCTAGGGTTAGACCAGCTGCGCCCCTAAGCAGCGTTAGCCTCTTGCGCGCCGCCACCGAAGCAGTGGCAGCAGTAACAACGCTAAAATCCCTAATGCACCGCCGCTGTAGCCAGCACGATTTTCGACCTTGGCCACATGCTCTTCTTTCACCCGCGTTTTAAAACGGCCCAGCTCAGCATCAAGGTTGGTAATCATATCGTTCACCGCTAACTGGTAACCTTTGCGCGATTGATTGTTGATGGTGACATCTACCCCAATCGCCGTGCTACTTTCTTTCAGTTGGCTGACGCCCGGGGCACGGAACAACATTTTGTGCGTCGCCAGATCAAATACCGCGGTATCAACAAAGGTCTGCACACTGTTTTGATTGCCCGGTACTGTGTACAAGCCAACGATGGTCCAGTACAGCAAAGCTGACTTGCGCTCTAGCGATTGCTGCAGCTGGTCATAACTCACTAAGGCCATGATATCAACATCAAACATGCGCCCAACCTGGTCCAGCGTATCAAAACCGTTAGCCCCTTTAAGGTAAGTACTGGGGATTAACTCGATGTGGCCAATGTAGTCATACTGCACGAACGCCGCCTTAACTTGCTCCAGCAGCTTCATCTGCTCGGCAACACTCACACCCTCTTGGCGCCATGCTTGTGGTGGCACAAAGGCAATCCCAACGCGTACCGGTAACTTTAACAGCGGCACGGCCGGCGTTAACGCTGGGCGCGGGGCATCTTTGGGATAGAGAAAGTCCACCAGACTACTGGAAACGGTGTGATTACCACTGTGATGGCTCACCAACTGACTACAGGCACTCAAACACAACACCATCAAAAAGCACAGCAATGTACGTACATTCATAACAGCGTCCTAGCAATGATTGTGGCCTAACTATAGCAATGGCAACGCGATGACAGCCAACCAAATCTAACGATTACAACGGAGTTTTCAGCCCTCATTCAGCTGTCGATTTTTGTGGCTGGTCAACGCCATCACGCAGGCGTCTTAACTTGGCTTCCATAGAGGGCGCATAGGTCTGTTGAAATTCAAACACCCGCTCTACGTAAGCGTCGTTTTCATGTACCGGCACACCGATACGATACACATCGGCCACCTCAATCATGTTCTGCCGATCATAGTCGTTAAACACCTCTTTCATCTCTTCAGCCGCCGCTTTGGAAATGCCCAAAGCTTCAAACGCCGATCGCCCCATGCGCAAACTACTGTCAAACGTTTCACGAATAATATCGCGGCAACCATAGGCATACAGATCGTAAACATGGTGGCGATCAACCGCACGGGCGATCACATGCACCTGCGGATAAGCTTTGGTCACATGCTGCACCAGCTTAGAGATCTGCTCTTTTTCATCCAATGCAACCACCAAGAGTTTGGCGTCATTAATGCCTGCCGAATGCAGCAACGACGGCTGAGTAGCATCACCGAAGTAGGTAGTCACTTTAAAACGTTCCAATGCTTCGAGGCGCTCATGGCTGTAATCAATTACCGTGGTGGCAAACCCCGCGCTACGCAGCATACGGTCAACGATGCCACCCACACGCCCAGAACCAGCGATGATGATTTTGGCATCGGAGGCTGGAATATCATCCGCCTTGTTAGACACTTTGGCGCTGCAGCGTTTAAGAATGACTTTTTCATAAAAGATAAACATCAGCGGCGACAGTAGCATCGACATCGCCACCACCAGCATCAAAATATCCGCTAATGACTGCGACAGCACATGATTGGCCACCGTGAATGACAACAGCACAAAGGCAAATTCCCCGACCTGAGAGACACCGAGCGCCAGCAGCCATTTGTTACTGCCTTGCACCTTAAAAATCGCCGCTAAGCCAAAGAGTACCGAGGCTTTGATTAAGTACAGCAGCAGGG